>NZ_LAUM01000030.1:0-80356 GCF_000972265.1 Vibrio sp. ECSMB14106
AATTTGCTTTGGTTTCTATTGAAGCCATCCCGTGTCAGCGAGGTGGCATTATAGGGATTTCGATCACACTGGCAAGCCCTTTTTGAAGTTTTTCTTACTTTTTTGATTGTTCGAGCGTTTTTTGTTCAAAACACTCCATTTTCACTAGTATTCCCCTTAATTAAGGGCTTAAGGTGCATATATAAAGGAGGATTTATGAGTTCAATACGCAGTTATAAAGGAATATCCCCTCAGATTGGACAAGGTGTCTATATAGATACAAGTTCGGTACTGGTTGGTGATATCAAAATCGGTAACGACTCTAGCGTGTGGCCTTTGGTTGCTGCTCGAGGGGATGTGAACCACATTCATATTGGAGAGAGAACGAACATCCAAGATGGTAGTATCTTGCACGTCACCCATAAGAATGCAGAAAACCCTGAGGGTTATCCTCTACTAATAGGTAATGATGTCACTATCGGGCATAAAGTAATGCTGCATGGCTGCACCATTGAAGATCGCGTACTTGTTGGTATGGGTGCTATCGTGCTCGATGGCGTGGTTATTAAAGAAGATGTGATGATTGGTGCTGGTAGCTTGGTTCCGCCTAGTAAGGTACTTGAAAGCGGTTATCTCTATGTAGGAAGCCCAGTAAAACAAGCACGCCCATTAAATGATAAAGAGCGTGCCTTTTTACAGAAGTCAGCTGACAACTATGTTCAGAATAAAAACGACTACCTAGACTCTGTATTGCCAGTCTAAAGCACTTTGATCTGAATCCGATTAGAGGAGTCATACTCCTCTTCTTCTATTAACTCTTCAGCTAGCTCTTCAATATCAAAACGTAACTCTGAAAAGATAACTAAAGCTTGATCGCCCTCTTCTATCACTTTACCTGCCAATCGTGATAATTCTTCAATAGATAAGACACATTCGATCAATGCACCCGACTGTTGTGCTGGGAAGGTGATAGATTGACTTGCTTCATCCCAATCTTGGATATCCGGAAATAGAATTGATTGATTCATTTTTTATAATTACCTTGTTACATCTCTAGGTTTTTACGTAGTTCTCTTAAAATCTGTTTTGTTCCCGGACGAAGACCACGCCAAAGCATAAAGCTCTCTGCTGCCTGCCCCACTAACATACCCAGGCCATCATAAGCAGCATGAACACCATTATCTAATGCCCATTGATTAAATACTGTGGTTCCAGATCCGTAAACCATGTCATAAACGGCGCTATTAGAATTGAAAATAGCATCAGACACTTCAGGAATCTGTCCGCTTAGACCAGACGAAGTAGAGTTAATAATGACATCAAAGCCTTCATTAACATCACTTAGCCCCATCCCCTTGATATTGCCATGCGAAGAAAACATCTCAGCCAGAAGTTCAGCCTTGGAGCTGGTTCGATTAGCGACCACCAGCTGTTGTGGCTTTTGGTCGAGAAGAGGTTGAATAACTCCTCTCGCAGCACCACCAGCGCCAAGAAGAAGAACGCGAGTTCCTTTTAACGCAACTTGATGTTGAAGCAGGTCTTGAACTAAACCCTCGCCATCGGTGTTATCACCAATGATTTCTCCATCATCGAGCTTCTTAAGTGTGTTTACGGCACCTGCTAGTTCAGCTCTCTCAGTTAGGCGATTGGCAAACTGATACGCATCTTCTTTAAAAGGTGCTGTGACATTACACCCTCTACCACCTTCGCTGAAAAAGGCTTTGGCAGCAGTGATAAATTCACCATGATCTGGTTGTAATGCTGTATAGGTAAGTTGTTGGCTGGTTTGGCGAGCAAATAATGTGTGAATGAATGGCGATTTGCTTTGCCCAATAGGGTTACCGAAAACGGCATAACGATCTACTTGCTGTGTCATATCCTTACCTAACAGAAATAAAAAAGGTCATCTATATAGATGACCCTATCACTATCCCTATAAGGAAGGAAGAACTACCAAACTCGAGGCTTTAGGTAGCCGCTATAAAGCAGAGCTTCTGGTGAACCCGCTTGAGGTTCGTAGCGATATTCCCAACGAGCCAATGGCGGCATCGACATTAATATTGATTCTGTGCGACCACCACTTTGCAGGCCAAATAAGGTGCCACGGTCATACACAAGGTTAAATTCAACATAGCGACCACGACGATAAAGCTGGAAGTCACGCTCACGTTCACCATAAGGTGTCTCTTTGCGTCGTTCTACAATTGGTAAATACGCGGCTGCAAAACCTTCACCGACCGCCTGCATATAAGCGAAGCTCTTTTCAAAGCCCCACTCGTTAAGATCATCAAAGAACAGCCCACCCACACCACGTGTTTCGTCTCGGTGAGGCAGATAGAAGTACTTATCACACCATTCTTTGTGCTCTTGATAAACATCATCACCAAATGGCGCACAAAGATCTTTAGCGGTTTGATGCCAAGATTGGCAATCTTCATCGACAGGATAAAATGGCGTTAAGTCAAAACCACCACCAAACCACCAAATCGGTTCTTCCCCTTCTTTTTCCGCAATAAAGAATCGAACGTTGGCGTGTGAGGTTGGGATGTATGGGTTTTTAGGGTGGATAACTAATGAGACACCCATCGCCTCAAACTTACGTCCAGCTAATTCAGGGCGGTGAGCTGTGGCTGAGGCAGGCATCGCCTTACCCGCTACGTGAGAGAAGTTAACCCCACCTTGCTCAAATACCGCACCGTTGGTCATCACACGAGTTCGCCCACCGCCACCAAGGCGTTCGCCAGGTTCACGCTGCCATGCATCTTCTTCAAACAGTGCAGTACCATCAGCTTGCTCAAGCTGCTGGCAAATAGAATCTTGTAGGCTCAGTAAAAACTGCTTTACTGCTTCTTTATCAATTGCTGACATCTTTCTTCCTCTGCAGGGTTTAACCCTGTCTTAATATTGTCGACGTTTTTGCATCTCTAATTTCGCTTGGCTTGTCACGACCACCCGTTTGACCTTCGAGAATAGCCACCAAATGTTGACCCAGTTGCTGTTGAACTTCTTCAGTCGTCATACAAGGCGGTTCACCTGTCAGGTTAGCACTGGTCGAGGTTAACGGCTTACCGAATTCAT
Source organism: Vibrio sp. ECSMB14106 (assembly GCF_000972265.1). NCBI lineage: Bacteria > Pseudomonadati > Pseudomonadota > Gammaproteobacteria > Vibrionales > Vibrionaceae > Vibrio > Vibrio sp. ECSMB14106. Next base: position 3,058 of record NZ_LAUM01000030.1, read on the forward strand.
TACACATTCTTTGAACTAAAGGGTGATCAGTTACTCGCACCGCGATGGATTCAAATTGGCCACTGACCCAGTCCGTTACTTTACTGCTGGTTGGCATTATCCAAGTCACAGGTCCTGGCCATGTTGCTTTTACGGTCGCTAACTGCGCTTCCGTCAACTGGCTTTCGTCAATATAGGGCAGCAACTGCTCGTAACTCGCAGCAATTAGGATCAACCCTTTCTCCATCGGCCGCTGTTTTAAATCGAGCAATTTCTTAATGGCTTGTGGATTATCGGGATCACAACCGACCCCAAAAACGCCTTCGGTCGGGTAAGCAATGACTTCACCTTGTTGTAATGCCTGCAAAGTATGTTGAAAGTTATCCAAGGGTTGCCTCATTAATTCTGTTATCGAACTCGCTAAGTGTACAAATTATCATTCACTGTGACTAAAGCTATTTGTTTATAAAATGTATCAATTAACAACTTAGACTTACGCAAACGTTTTCCTTAAGCAATTTTCCCCGTATAATGCGCGCAAAATATCTAATCACTAATATTAAATCGTACCTGAAGGAGTTTGAGATGACTGTCGGTATTATCATGGGTTCTAAATCTGATTGGCCAACAATGAAGTTAGCTGCAGAAATGTTGGATCAGTTTGGCGTGGCGTACGAAACAAAAGTGGTTTCTGCTCACCGCACACCTCAGTTGCTTGCAGACTACGCAACCAGTGCGAAAGAGCGCGGTATTAAAGTGATTATTGCAGGTGCTGGCGGCGCTGCACACCTTCCAGGTATGGCTGCTGCTTTCACAAGCGTACCTGTTTTGGGTGTTCCCGTTCAGTCTAAAGCACTGAAGGGCATGGACTCGCTGCTTTCTATCGTGCAGATGCCAAAAGGTATCGCAGTAGGTACTTTGGCTATCGGTGAAGCTGGCGCTGCCAATGCAGGTATACTAGCAGCTCAAATCATTGGTACACACAATGAAGAAGTGATGGCGAAAGTCGAAGCGTTCCGCTCTGAGCAAACAGAAACGGTTCTGGCTAATCCAAACCCTGCAGAGGACTAATTCCCATGCATGTTCTTGTGTTAGGCGCGGGCCAACTTGCTCGCATGATGTCCCTAGCGGGGGCACCGCTGAATATTGAAATTTCTGCTTTTGATGTTGGCAGCAAAAATATTGTTCACCCATTAACGCAAGCGATTCTAGGCAACGGCTTAGACACCGCGATTGAGCGTGCGGACGTCATTACTGCAGAATTCGAACATATCCCTCACGATGTACTTGAGGTGTGTGAGCGCAGTGGTAAGTTCTTACCGACAACAGAAGCAATCAAAGCTGGCGGTGATCGTCGCCTTGAAAAAGCACTGTTAGACGAAGCAAATGTGAAAAATGCCAAATACTACGTGATTAACTCTCGCGAAGACTTTGACGCTGCGATTGCTCACGTAGGCTTGCCAATGGTCTTGAAGAGCACACTTGGCGGCTACGATGGCAAAGGTCAATGGCGCTTAAAGACATTAGACAATGTTGACGCGACTTGGACAGAAATGGCCGAGTGCATTGCCGCAACCAACAACCAAGCCATTGTGGCTGAAGAGTTTGTTCCGTTTGACCGCGAAGTATCACTGGTTGGTGCTCGTGGTACCAATGGCGAGATTCAAGTATATCCACTGGCTGAGAATGTTCACACCGATGGCGTGTTGAGCTTATCAACAGCCATTGATGACATTGAACTGCAAGAGCAAGCGAAAACCATGTTCACCGCAGTTGCAGAACGTTTGGACTACATTGGCGTGCTTGCACTTGAGTTCTTTGATGTTCAAGGTTCACTGCTGGTTAATGAGATTGCACCACGTGTTCATAACTCTGGCCACTGGACGCAACAAGGCGCAGAGACTTGTCAGTTTGAGAACCACCTACGTGCCGTATGTGGTATGCCACTAGGCAGCACCAAACTGATTCGCCCAACCGCAATGATCAACATTCTTGGTGAAGATACCCTACCTGAAGCTATTCTGGCTCAAGATGGCTGTCATGTTCATTGGTATGGCAAAGAGAAGCGTGCGGGTCGAAAGATGGGCCACATTAACGTGAGCGCTGACTACAACGCAGAGCTGCAAAGAGCGTTGTGCTCACTGGCAGACATTCTTGATAAGCAAGCTTACCCTGCCGTGCATGAGTTTGCTGAGCAGATGAAATAAGCCTACATTGGCTTATTGATATAAAAAGTTCATTGGATGTAGAAACGGCGCTCATTGAGCGCCGTTTTTTATTTCTGATCATTCACTTACTGTGATTAGCATTACTACTGAGATTGAATGTGATGACACTTGCGATCAGCACATTGCTTCTTAGTGCCACTGGCCGTTTTCTTCTCCAGTAACAGCGGGAACTGGCACTGTTCACAACGACCTATAACAGGTGGCTGATTAACGGCAAACTTACACTTAGGGTAGTTATCGCACGCATAGAAGGTTTTGCCGTAGCGAGATTTACGCTCAACCAAATGGCCTCGACCACACTCAGGGCAGGCTACAAGTGGCTGCTCTTCAGGTTGTTCTTTTGGTTGGTCCAAAGATTCGATGTGATTACACGTTGGGTAACTACTACAACCAATGAACATCCCAAAGCGACCTTGCCTTAATACCAATTCGTTTTGGCATTTAGGACACGGCACGCCCAGCTCTTTCACCACATGACCATCATTTTGATGAAGAGGCTTGATGTAATCACAGCTCGGATACTGCTTACAGCCTAAAAATGGGCCGTGCTTACCATGGCGAAGCTGAAGCTCCCCACCACACTGTGGACATGGTTCATGCTCTAACGCATGTTCATGTGCTGAAAAAAGCTGATTATCAATCTTACTACTCATGACAAGCCTGTATTAATGCAAGATACCTTGCTCTTTGGTGTACAACAGCTCTTCCATTTGCGTGTAAGCACTTTCATTACCCGGCACATTAAATAGCACCATTAAGATAATCCATTTCAGATCATCCAATTCAAATTCGTTGGTCTCAAGCCCCATCACACGATCAATCACCATTTCACGAATTTCTGTCGTGAGCACGTTGATCTGTTCAAGGAACAGTAAGAAACCTCGACACTCCATATTAATACGTGAAATCTCTCGACTGGTATAAATACGCATCGAGGTATTGGAGCACACACTAATCGCCGATTGGTTCTCGGTATCTTGCAATGCCGCAAGATCTTCTAACCAATGGAGGGCCTTATAAATATCATCTTGGCGAAACCCTGCTCGAATAAGCTCATCTTCCAGCTCATCTTGATCCACCTGCAATTCAGAATCGCTATGGATGTAGGTTTCAAACAAGTACATCAGTATGTCCATCATCATAGCTTAGCCTCTCCCCTTTCGAATATAGCCACCGGAAACTGCAACAACATGCCCTGAGAGCTCAAGCTCCAAAAGCTGCATCATGACCTCATGCACAGGTATATGGGTTCTCTGTGCCAAAATATCAACGGGTGTCGCTTCTAACCCTACGTTAGCTAACAGCTGTGGAAATGGCAATTGTTCATTTTCATCCTCATTCGGCGTAGGTTCGAATAAGCTGGGCTGCTGCTCTATAGACCAGTCTAACAGACTCTTTATTTCAATCAGAACATCTTGAGCGCTCTGTACCAAACATGCGCCAGTTTTGATTAAGCTATTGCCTCCGCGGCTGGTTGGGCTATGAATTGAGCCAGGAAGCGCAAACACTTCTCGGCCTTGCTCCATAGCATAGCGAGCTGTAATCAAAGAACCGCTTTTCTCAGCAGCCTCAACAACGAGAGTCCCCAAAGACAACCCACTTATAATACGGTTACGCCGAGGGAAATGTTCAGGTCGAGGTTTAGCGCTTGGGCGGAATTCTGAGATCAGCGCGCCATTCTCACAAATTCTATCCGCTAGATTTTGGTGACGTGCAGGGTAAATGGAGCCCAAGCCTGAGCCCAACACAGCAAAAGTTTCCCCTCCTTTATCTAAAGCACCATCATGAGCATAACCATCAATACCAAGCGCTAAGCCACTGGTAACAATCAAACCATTTTGCACAAACTCTTTAGCAAAGGACTTCGCGGTTTGCAGCCCTTCGATGCTGGCATTGCGACTGCCGACCATAGCGATTTGAGGCTCAATCAGTTTTTCAACGTGACCTTTAACGAAAAGCACGCTTGGCGCAGAGGCGGTCTCATTCAGCAGTTTAGGATAATGAGGGCAATTTGGGGTAATGATGTGATGATTAGGCTGCCTTGCTTGCCATACTAAGCAAGCCTCCACTTCTCTTGGGGCTTGCTCTCTTAAATAGGAGGTTTGCTTAGCTGACAACCCAATAGCTTGTAGCTGCTGATTTGAGTAGCCAACAATATTGGAAGGAGAGTCAATACTCAGCAGGCGAGAAAGGCGCTTGCCTCCCAGTTGCGGAACAAAACTCAGAGTTAGCCAAGCGCTCAGTTGTTGCTCATTCACTCGGCAATATTAACCTCTTGAGAATAACCCTCTTCAGCCACAGCAAGATCCAAAGGGGATACCGCTAGAATCTCATTGCTAACTGGTTTAGTGCTCTGAGTGATCAAGGCTAGACTAAAATACTCATAAGGGCGAATGACCATCAAATTACCGAGCGAGGTACTTGGCAACTGCACTTTGTTACTTGCAACAGACTCCTTATAGCTGTATTCACCTTGCTTACCAAACACCATAGCTCCGCTTTCGCTGAGGGTAAACATAGTTCCCTGACGAAGGTTATCCTTTGAGCCTTTATTAATAACGACAACCTGATTCTTAGCGCTGTATTGATTACCCTCTAACGAGCCTAAAATATTGGCAAACTGACCCGCAGAACTAGGCGCAGGATAAAACGTAGTTGAAAGCTTCATTTGATCAACACCAAGCTCAGGCAGAACAAGATCATTAAGCAACACCTCTTGTAGCTGCGTCTCTATCTGCAAGCTACTATATTCAGCATCCACCTCTTTCAAACGCGCCGTGGCGACCAAACGCAAAGAGGTCATACTCGCTTGAGGTTTTTGTCGTTGGTACGTTTCGACAGAACGGTAGATACCCCATTTTTGATGTTGCTGGTTCCCCGAGATGAACAACCTATCTTCGCCAGACAGGAATCGCTTGCCATCACTGGTCCCTAGAACTCGTTGAGCCGATTCGATATCTTGCTGATCTACCAAGCGATCAGACTGTAAATACGGCAGAACCAGTCCCTCATTGACGGTAGGCACCGCTTTCTTCTCAGAGACGCGAATCTTAGGACTCAACTTGATAACAGGTTTAAGACTCAATACCGGTTCACCATTAATCCAAACCAAAGACAATTTATCTCCTGGATAAATAAGGTGAGGGTTTTCTATTTCAGGGTTTACCTGCCATAGCCTTGGCCACAACCAAGGGCTATCGAGATACATCGCGGAGATATCCCATAAGGTATCCCCCTTAACCACCACATACGCCTCGGGTGCGCCTTGTTTAATGGTTAAAGGTCGCTCACTATTTTCAGCCGTAGCGGCGAACGAAAACGAAGCACAAATAAGAGAAAAAGTGGGTAAAAAATGACGCATGACCTAGGTTCCTCGGTCTCAATATATGACATCTGACTAGAGAATTACCTTCAGGATGCTGTCATTTGGCCTCTAAAATGTCTAGAATTGAGCCAACAAGGTTTAAGCTGTTTCGGCACAGTTCAATATTTCGAGTGTATATGTCTGTATTACAAGTATTAACATTACCAGATGATCGTCTACGTACCGTGGCGAAACCGGTAAAAGAAGTTACCCCAGAGATTCAAAAGTTCGTTGATGACATGATTGAAACCATGTACGACGAAGAAGGTATCGGCCTTGCTGCAACGCAAGTAGATTTCCACCAGCGCATCGTTGTTATCGATATTTCAGAAACACGTGACGAGCCTATGGTTCTGATCAACCCTGAAATTACCGACAAACGTGGCGAAGACGGCATCGAAGAAGGCTGCCTATCTGTACCTGGCGCTCGAGCTCTAGTACCTCGCGCAGCAGAAGTAACAGTTAAAGCATTAGACCGTGAAGGCAACGAATTCACATTCGACGCTGATGACCTTCTGGCTATTTGTGTTCAACACGAGCTTGACCACCTAGAAGGCAAGTTGTTTGTTGATTACCTATCGCCACTAAAGCGTAAACGTATCCAAGATAAGCTAGCGAAAATTAAGCGTTTCAACGAGAAACAAGGTTAATAACCGCTGCTATTACTAAATTAGAAGGAAGCCTACCTTGAGTCAGTCTTTAAGAATTGTCTTTGCAGGTACTCCGGATTTCGCCGCCCGTCACTTGGCGGCGTTGTTGTCTTCGGAGCATGAAGTTGTTGCTGTTTACACACAGCCAGATCGCCCAGCAGGCCGCGGTAAAAAACTCACTGCGAGCCCAGTAAAAAACATCGCACTTGAAAATAACATTCCGGTTTACCAACCAGAAAACTTCAAGTCAGATGAGGCTAAGCAAGAGCTAGCTGAATTGAACGCTGACATCATGGTTGTTGTCGCTTACGGCTTATTGCTTCCGCAGGTTGTATTAGATACGCCTCGCTTAGGTTGTATCAACGTACATGGCTCTATCCTACCGCGCTGGCGTGGTGCTGCTCCGATTCAACGCTCTATTTGGGCGGGTGATAAAGAGACAGGCGTGACGATCATGCAGATGGATATCGGCCTAGATACTGGCGACATGCTAAGTATCGCGACGCTGCCTATCGAAGCGACAGATACCAGCGCATCAATGTACGAGAAGTTAGCGGGTCTTGGCCCTGACGCTCTTGTTAAGTGTTTAGCTGACATCGCTTCTAGCAAAGCGGTTGCAGAGAAGCAAGACGATGAGCTTGCTAACTACGCGAAGAAGCTAAGCAAAGAAGAAGCTCGTATCAACTGGAGTGATGAAGCTGCGCATATTGAGCGCTGCGTTCGTGCCTTCAACCCATGGCCAATGAGCCACTTTGAAGCTGCTGAGAACAGCATTAAAGTATGGCAAAGCCGTGTGGCAGAGCAAACTTCTGATAAGCCTGCAGGTACCATTCTGCAAGCGGATAAAACTGGTATCTATGTAGCGACAGGGCAAGGCGTACTTGTTCTTGAACAACTGCAAGTTCCAGGTAAAAAAGCCATGTCAGTTCAGGATATCTTGAACTCACGTGCAAGCTGGTTTGAAGTTGGTACACAACTTTCTTAATCCGCTTTTAAAGCTGTTAATTACGCAGCTTAGAAAACCTTTACGAGGGCAGAGATGTCCTCATGTATTCAAATAAATATTCGGTACCCCCCATGAATGTTCGCGCTGCTGCTGCAAATGTCCTATTCCAAGTTGTCGATAAAGGCCACTCTCTTTCACACGCTCTCCCTGCGGCTCAAAAAACGATCCGTCCACGAGACCATGCTCTACTGCAAGAGATTTGCTACGGCGCACTTCGTTACCTGCCTCGTTTAGAGTCAATCGCTAACGAACTGATGGAAAACTCGCTTAAAGGTAAAAAGCGCGTATTCCACCACCTGATCTTAGTAGGCATTTACCAGTTGAGCTTTATGCGCATTCCTTCGCATGCTGCCGTTGCTGAAACAGTTGAAGCAACCAAAACACTGCGCGGCCCAAGCCTCAGTGGTTTGATCAACGCAGTGCTTCGCAGCTACCAACGCGATCAAGAAGAGCTAGATGAGAAAGCCGTTAGCCACAATGCGGGCAAATACAGCCATCCAAGCTGGATCCTAAAAATGCTTCAAGAAAGCTACCCAGATCAGTGGGAGCAATTAGTTGAAGCAAACAACAGCAAGGCACCAATGTGGCTGCGCGTAAACCGCCAACACCACACTCGTGACGAGTATGTTGAACTGCTTAAAAACGAAAACATTGAATACACACTGCACCCTGAAGCGGCTGATGCCATAAAATTAGCGTCACCTTGTGATGTTACTTTGCTTCCTGGTTTCGACCGAGGCTGGGTATCAGTACAAGATGCTGCAGCTCAACTTTCTGTTGATTACCTAACACCAAAAGATGGTGAGCTAATCCTTGATTGCTGTGCTGCTCCTGGCGGTAAAACTGCACACATTCTTGAACATACTCAAGACACTGAAGTGGTTGCGATTGACAGTGATATTAAACGCCTAGACCGTGTTTACGATAACCTTGAACGCCTACAACTGCGTGCCGACGTGATCTGTGGTGATGCTCGCTATCCTGAAGAGTGGTGGACAGGCAGCCAGTTCGACCGCATCCTACTTGATGCTCCATGTTCAGCGACGGGTGTAATCCGCCGTCACCCTGACATCAAGTGGCTACGTCGTGCATCTGATATTGATGCGCTAGCGGAACTGCAAAGTGAGATTTTGGATGCAATGTGGCGCCAGCTAAAAGAAGGCGGCACCATGGTTTATGCGACATGTTCTATCACGCCGCAAGAAAACGTGCTGCAAGTGAAAGCATTCCTAGCACGTACTGAGAACGCAACGCTGGTTGGGTCTGATATCGAAAATCCGGGTCGTCAAATACTACCTGGAGAAGAAGATATGGATGGCTTCTACTACGCAGTTCTAGTAAAACAGGCATAACAACTAACAGCGGCTAAGAATTTATTTCTTAGCCGCTGTTTCTTTCTAGTGCATTATCAAAACAAAGTTAGATAACTAGAATTACCACGGTAAAGAAAAGAGAAAGGCTATGAAGATCATTATCCTAGGTGCTGGACAAGTTGGCGGTACCCTTGCTGAAAACCTGGTTGGTGAAAACAACGACATCACCATTGTCGACCGTAATGCTGACCGACTTCGTGAACTTCAGGATAAATACGACCTTCGGGTTGTAAACGGTTATGCCAGCCACCCAAGAACATTACGTGAAGCGGGTGCGCAAGATGCCGACATGTTGGTTGCGGTAACCAACATGGATGAAACCAACATGGCGGCATGTCAGGTTGCCTTCTCTCTGTTTAATACGCCAAACCGAATTGCCCGTATCCGTTCTCCTCAATATCTAGAAGAGAAAGAAGCACTCTTCAAATCAGGAGCGATTCCGGTCGATCATTTGATTGCACCAGAAGAACTCGTCACCAGTTACATCGAGCGCCTGATTCAATATCCAGGTGCATTGCAGGTTGTGAGCTTTGCTGAACAGAAAGTTAGCCTAGTCGCAGTAAAAGCCTACTACGGTGGTCCACTGGTTGGTAACGCACTGTCTGCTTTGCGTGAGCACATGCCGCACATTGATACCCGTGTTGCCGCTATTTTCCGTCAAGGTCGCCCTATTCGTCCACAAGGCACCACCATCATCGAAGCCGATGATGAGGTTTTCTTCGTCGCGGCAAGTAATCATATTCGCTCAGTAATGAGTGAACTACAGCGCCTAGAAAAGCCTTACCGCCGCATCATGATTGTCGGTGGTGGTAACATTGGCGCAAGTTTGGCAAAACGCCTTGAGCAAAGCTACAGCATCAAGCTGATAGAACGCAGTCCCACACGAGCGGAGAAGCTATCTGAAGAGTTAGAAAACACCATTGTATTCTGTGGCGATGCAGCAGACCAAGAGCTGCTAACAGAAGAGAACATCGATCAGGTGGACGTGTTCATTGCCCTAACCAATGAAGATGAAACCAACATCATGTCAGCAATGCTGGCTAAGCGAATGGGTGCCAAGAAAGTAATGGTACTGATTCAGCGTGGTGCTTACGTAGACCTTGTTCAGGGTGGTGTGATTGATATTGCTATCTCTCCACAACAAGCGACCATTTCTGCGCTGCTTACTCACGTTCGTCGTGCTGATATTGTCAACGTATCCTCTCTACGTCGCGGCGCTGCTGAAGCGATCGAAGCCATTGCTCACGGCGACGAAACCACATCTAAAGTGGTTGGCCGAGCGATTGGCGACATTAAACTACCACCGGGCACCACTATTGGTGCGATTGTTCGCGGAGAAGAAGTACTTATCGCGCACGATAGAACCGTAATCGAACAGGATGACCACGTAGTGATGTTCCTAGTGGACAAGAAATACGTACCAGATGTTGAGTCTCTATTCCAACCGAGCCCGTTCTTCTTATAGCCTTGTTCTCGTAAGCTTGTTCTCGCAACTTTCTTCTTGTGAGAACGACGCTCCGGCTCAAAGCGATGGTCTATTAAGCTATGGTCAACTTTCGTCCGATATTATTAGTGATAGGGTTAGTGTTATCAAAACTCGCCCTTTTCATGTACATCCCTACATTGGTTGCCTTTTTCACAGGCACCGGTGGCTTCCTCGAATTTGGTCAGTCGGTAGTGATCACGCACATAGTCGCGTTCATCTGCTTGAGTTTGGGCCGTTCAGCTAAGTTCCGACTTGGGGTGCGGGACATGTTTTTGATCACCTCTATGGTATGGACGATAGCCAGTGCCTTTGCTGCACTGCCGTTTGTCTTCATCAACCACATCAGCTTCACTGACGCCTACTTCGAAACCATGTCGGGTATCACCACGACAGGCTCAACCGTATTAAGCGGCTTAGACAGCATGGCACCAAGCATTCTGTTGTGGCGTTCTATACTGCAATGGTTAGGTGGTATCGGCTTCATCGTTATGGCGGTAGCGGTTCTACCAATGCTCAACGTCGGTGGTATGCGCCTGTTCCAAACCGAATCATCCGATTGGTCAGATAAAAGTAGCCCACGAGCAAAAACGGTCGCGAAGAACATCGTGGCGGTTTATCTGGTACTGACAGGCTTGTGCTTAGTGAGTTACTTGTTTGCTGGCATGAGCGTCTTTGATGCCATCAATCACGCATTCACAACACTCTCGACTGGCGGTTACTCGACTTCCGATGGCTCAATGAACCACTTCTCTAACAGCGCCCATTGGGTAGGAACGGCGTTCATGTTCCTGGGTGGTCTGCCTTTCCTACTCTTTGTCAGTGCGCTGCGCGGTAGAAAACTCGCACCGATCTATAAAGATGCTCAAGTAAGAGGTTTCGCTTACCTATTCTTGGTTGCCAGTACCGTAATCTCCACATGGTTGGTCATGAGAGATGGCTACACGGTATTGGATGCAATGCGTGTCTCAATGTTCAATATTGTATCAGTCGTCACCACAACCGGTTTTGGCTTAGAGGACTTCACTGCTTGGGGGGCACTGCCAACCACACTGTTTGCCTTCCTAATGATGGCGGGAGCCTGCTCGGGATCGACCTCAGGTGGTATTAAAATCTTCCGCTTCCAGATCGCGATGACTATGCTTCACAAACAAATGATGAAGCTGATCCACCCATCGGGGGTATTTGTTCAACGCTACAACCAACGCCCAGTCAGTGACGACATCGTTCGTTCTTTAGTGGCATTTGGTTTGATGTTCTTTATTACAATTATCTTAATCGCTGGTGGTTTGAGTGCGATGGGATTAGACCCAATAACAAGCATCTCGGGTGCTATTACAGCCGTAGCCAACGTTGGCCCAGGCATGGGCAGCGTGATCGGTCCAACCGGGAACTTTGCTCCGCTGCCCGACGCCGCTAAATGGTTGCTAAGCTTAGGAATGCTAATGGGACGACTTGAGATACTGACACTCATTGTTCTATTTTTCCCAGCCTTTTGGCGACGTTAACCAAGCACAAAATCAAGGAAACACAGATGAAATCATACGTACTTCTCGCTGGCGCATTGTTCGCAAACTCAGTATTCATAAGTTCTGCCTTTGCTGAGCAAATGGTCACACTGCCAGATGGCAAACAAGTGTTACTCAAAGATGATTTTACTTGGCAATACGTGACACCACAGAAAACGGAAGCAGCAGCGTCAACATCAGAGATCGCAGTGCCTGTTTCAGCAGCGCCTATTACAGCAACCCCTGTCGTAGCCGTACCTGTTGCAACGAACACGCGTGGCACTACGATTGTGGTTAATAGTAAGAAGCCAAGCTTACAGCTGTCTCAATCCGGAGTGGATGTTGTACTGGGTGCCAGTCGCTATGAAGATGGTGAGCTTATCATTCCGACAGCCATCACTAACCAAGGTACTCAAGCGGTCATTTTGGTATCACTTAACATCAGCGTGTTTACTGCAGAAGGTGAGTTATTGGCAGAAGAAGAAGTTGCAGTGTGGAAATCAATCAAACGAATGGCCGACACATACCTGCGACCAAAGACGGGGGAAGAAGGTAAGCTAATCAAGCTCGACCTAGAACAACACCCTGAATATCAGATCAAAGCTGAGATTACCGAGGTACTGGCTCGCTAAACCGGAGTCACGTACAGATAGATAGCGAAGAAATGGCAAGCGCAGCCCGCCAAAACAAACAAGTGCCAGATGGCGTGGTTGTAAGGGATGCGTTTGGCCACATAGAAAATAACACCCAACGAGTAGATCACGCCGCCGAGCGCCAATAACACCAAACCACCCATCTCGATATTCATCGCCAGTTGATAGACCACAACCAACGACAACCAACCCATCGCTAAGTAAATGAACAGCGATAGACGCTTAAATCGGTAGACGAAAGCAATCTTCATGATGATACCCACCAGCGCAATTCCCCAGATAACCGCCATCAAGCCCATCGCTAATGGGGTTCTTAAGCCAACCAATAAAAACGGGGTGTAACTACCTGCGATGAGTAAGTAAATTGCACAGTGATCGAGGGTTTTTAATAAACGCTTGGTTTTTTCTGTGGTGATCGAGTGATAAAGCGTGGAAGCAAGAAATAGCAGGATAATGCTGCTGCCATAGATTGCCATACTGGCAACCGTCAACATGTCGGCTTGGTAATCAAACGCACGAATCAGGAGCAAGATCAGACCAACCACGCCAAGCACAACCCCCAGACCATGAGTTATTGCATTGGCACGTTCTTCGATGTCACAGTATTCGCTCACCGATGATGCAGACATGACTATCCTACTAGAGTAAATGTTCGATTTGCCTAGTATTGCACATTAAGCTTACACGTGTAAGCTTAAATTTTTATGACATCTTTTATGACATTAATAACGCCTAAACTGTGTGATGAGGGTTGGCTCTCTATAGCTAAAGAACCAAAGAGCTGACTAAGAGGCGCTATCTAAATACTCAAGCACCATCTTGCCGGCTTCTTCCGGTGAGGTATCCAATGGCACACTCAATTGACGCTGTAGCTGGCCCACTCCTAATAAACTCGCCAGCATGCCTTTGGCACCGTCGCGATTGCGGTCTATCTCAAACCACAACTTAAGCTCAGTTTCATCACGATGGGCAACAACCTCAAGTTCACGCCAGCGACCATGATAAGGCCCCGTCGTCGGAACAAACTCGAACTCTTGTACAAACGGCAATTCAAAGCCTTCTACCGCTTCACACTCCACTTGGCGAATGCGCAGCCCATGAGCTTCAAGTTCGTTAAAAATGCCATCAAGGAGTGCATCTGGGCGAACCGTTAAGGTGTCTTTATCCGATGGGTCAATTGCCATCGCAATATCGAGCCCGGTTTCCAGCCACACCTTTGAATCACCAATCGTGACCGGTGTATTAAGCGGTACATCAAACTCACATTCAAAGTCACGGGTTTCACCCGGCTGAATAACAAAGGCATACGGCAGGCTCCATTTGGCCAACGAGTACGTCTGGTGCATTCGGCGTTTATGACCACCTTCTTGCTTTTGCGAGTTCATGGTGACCTCTTTAACGTAACGGCAGCATAAGCTAAGATCAATATTGTCTATCTCCTGTGGCTGCGCGCCACCATACACATGCACAATAATGCTCGCCTTTTGCCCTGGATAAAGCACTTCCTGCTGCAATACAGAATCCACCTTGGCAGACCCAATACCAAAACTTGCTAACGTTTTCTTTAAGAACGACATATGCACCTCCTTTAAAACATCATCTTAAGCCTGAAAGAGGTTCAAACTCAAATATACTGCTCACACTATTTTAGCTCTAATATTGTCTATTTATCACACAGGCGTCGATCGATAACTTAGATAGTGATAGTCTAGGCTCTGATATGCATGCATATCATTATCCTGATTTATTATTCGGATTGGCGAAAGCCAGACGAGTGACTCTTCAAGCAATTGAGGCGGATCTCATGGTAAATCAGGCCATTAGATTGGCAATGGATATGCCTGACCGTTAGGTAACTTAATGCGCCCAACAGCTGTCAGGTTCTCGCAGACCAACCGCAGTGCGATGCGTCGTCGTAGTGGCTTTGCTGCTGCTCCAACGGCAAAAAAAATGGCTCCAACAATGACTCTAGTTGAGAAGACTGCTTTATTAGCACCGACTACAACAAAAGTGATTAAAGCCGCTTAACAAAAAGCGCAGTTTTTACTGCGCTTTTTTATTATCCAGTCCCATCTTGAAATGTGTTTACACATTGGTATTCCCGATTCAATTTGATACTTTACCCATAAATCATTATAAAATTTGTGGAGAAATAAAGTATGAAGTGTCACCGCATTGAAGAACTGCTTGAACTGATGGAGCCTGAGTGGCAGAAAGATCAAGAGCTTAACCTATTAGAGTTCATCATTAAGCTATCAAAAGAAGCGGGCTATCAAGGCAAGCTTGAAGAACTGACTGACGATGTTCTTATCTACCATCTAAAAATGCGCAACAGCGGAAAAGATGAAATGATCCCAGGCCTAAAAAAAGACCAAGAAGATGATTTCAAAACCGCCATTCTAAAAGCACGCGGCCTCCTTTAATTATCTCTATTGCTTTAGTGTTATAACTACCTTACAGATAAAAAACTCAATGAAAAAAGCGATCACTTGGCCGCTTTTTTATTTCTGTTCGCTATTTTTTCGTCACAACTGTTATGACTTTTGTTGTTAAAGGTTGATAGCGTTAAAGAAATGAGAACAAGATTGTCGCTATAATCGCCCCCATAAGAATCTTCTAAAATAATAAGAGTGAGTGTGATAACAACAAATGCACCAAACTCAATTTCTACAGGTTCTCTAAACCATACTTTAAAGTAATGTCGTCAATACCCTATTTAACCGGGTATACATGCCACAAAAAGGATATTCCATGAGTCAGGATAAAATCGATATCAAAGATGTGACTCCTAAAACCTTTAATCCAAAAACACATAAAGGTAATGGAGATCGATTTAACCCAAGTAACCGAATCTATGTGCGAGAAAGCAAAGGTAAATTCCAACAGTTGCGTCGTTACGGCGGTTGGTTCTTACTTTTACTTTTTACGCTTATCCCATGGATTTCATTTGGTGAGCGACAAGCGATCTTGCTCGATATCGGCAGCCAACAGTTCAACTTCTTTGGCACCACGCTATACCCACAAGATCTCACCCTGCTGGCGATCCTCTTCATGATTGCTGCATTTGGTCTGTTCTTTATCACCACCTTTTTAGGCCGGGTTTGGTGTGGCTACCTTTGCCCTCAAACCGTCTGGACCTTTATGTATATCTGGTTTGAAGAGAAACTGGAAGGTGCTGCCAATAAGCGGAGAAAACAAGACTCGGGTAAACTGACGAGCAACTTAATCCTCAGAAAAACCCTCAAACACATTGCATGGTGGGCGATTGCCATTGCGACGGGCTTAACCTTTGTTGGTTACTTCATCCCAATCAAAGAGCTAGTGGTTGGCTTCTTTACCTTTAACTCGTCTTTCTGGCCGGTGTTTTGGGTACTGTTCTTTGCTGGGTGTACTTATGCCAATGCAGGTTGGATGCGTTCAATTGTTTGTCTGCACATGTGTCCTTACGCGCGTTTCCAATCGGCAATGTTCGATAAAGACACCTTCATCGTTGGTTACAACACCGAGCGCGGTGAAAGCCGTGGCCCTCGCTCTCGTAAAGCCGATCCAAAAGAGCTTGGTCTAGGCGACTGTATTGACTGTAACCTGTGTGTTCAAGTGTGCCCGACGGGTATCGATATCCGTGATGGCCTGCAATACGAATGTATTAACTGCGGCGCGTGTATTGATGCCTGTGACAACACCATGGAGCGTATGGGTTACGAGAAAGGCCTGATCAGCTACACCACAGAACACAGGTTGGAAGGACACTCAACCAAAGTCATGCGTCCTAAGCTGCTAGGCTACGGAGCCATATTGATACTTATGCTGGGTTTGTTCTTTGCACAGATAGCGAGTGTTGACCCTGCAGGCTTAAGCGTTCTGCGAGATAGAAACCAGCTATTTAAAATCAATAGCCAAGGGCTTGTCGAAAATACTTACAACTTGAAAGTAATCAACAAAACTCAGCAAAAGCAAGAATACAAGCTCGATGTTAGTGGGCTACCAGACTCTATCTGGTACGGTAAACAAACCATTACCGTAGAGCCAGGTGAAGTTTTAAACCTTCCTATCAGCTTAGGCGTCGATCCAGAAAAACTGAGCTCACCAGTTTCGACAATTCAGTTTATACTCTCGGATAATGAAGAGTTTACGATGGAAGTCGAAAGCCGCTTTATCAAGAAGCTCTGATACCAGCCACCTAGTGCTTGGTATAACACCCCAATAAATGGAAAAAGGCTCAGTAATGAGCCTTTTTTATTCTATGACGATGCAAGCCTTTAACTTTGATAACCTGACTCCTGACTTCATGTGGTACGCACTGGAGAGCATCGGAGTTCGCACTGAATCCGGGCTTCTCGCTCTCAACAGTTACGAAAACCGGGTATATCAATTCATCGATGAAGACCGTAAACGCTACGTGGTTAAATTTTATCGCCCGCAGCGCTGGAACACAGCGCAGATCCAAGAAGAGCACGATTTCGCGTTAGAGCTGATCGAACAAGAGTTACCGGTTGCTCCACCTATGCGAATCAACGGCGCAACCTTACATGAATATCAAGGCTATCTATTCGCACTATTTGAAAGTGTCGGTGGCAGACAGTATGAAGTCGACAATCTAGATCAATTAGAAGGCGTAGGACGTTTTCTTGGTCGTATTCATAAAGCGAGTGCCGGAAGAGCATTCCAGCATCGTCCGACCATCAGCTTAGATGAGTATCTTTATCAGCCTCGTAAGATTCTAGAGAACTCTCAGTTTATCCCGACACACCTGGAGAACGCGTTCTTCAATGACGTCGATCTTCTAATTAAAGAGTTGGAGAGCCAATGGCCGAGCAATATTGAGAATATCCGCCTACATGGTGACTGCCACCCAGGTAATATTCTGTGGCGTGACGGGCCAATGTTCGTCGATCTTGATGACGCACGAAACGGCCCTGCGATACAAGATCTGTGGATGCTGCTTAATGGTGAACGCCAAGATAAGCTAATGCAACTGGATATTCTGCTAGAGAGTTATCAAGAATTTTGCGATTTTAATACCGCGCAACTGAAACTAATCGAACCACTACGTGGTCTACGTATGGTGCATTACATGGCATGGTTGGCAAAACGATGGCACGATCCGGCGTTTCCTCTGGCCTTCCCGTGGTTTAATGACCCGAAATATTGGGAGCAACAAGTACTTGCTTGTAAAGAGCAAATTGCTACCCTGCAAGAGCCACCACTTTCGTTAATGCCTCAGTGGTAACCGCAATCGCAACATACAACTAGATAAAAATTCAAACATAATGGAGATTGGATAAATGAAAAAGCTATTCGCATTTTTCTCATTGATCATGTTGAGCCTTTCCGCTCACGCGGCGAAATTTAACGAAGGTGAACACTACAAAGTTCTCGATCTAGAAGCATCAAAAAAACCAATGGTGACAGAGTTCTTCTCTTTTTACTGCCCACACTGTAATAGCTTTGAGCCTATCATCCAGCAGCTAAAACAACAGCTACCTGCAAACGCTAAACTGCAGAAGAACCATGTTTCATTCATGGGTGGCAACATGGGTATGCCAATGAGTAAAGCTTACGCGACGATGATTGCACTGAAAGTGGAAGACAAAATGGTACCCGTGATGTTTAACCGCATCCACAACATGAACAAGCCACCACGCGATGAAGCGGAACTGCGTCAAATCTTTTTAGATGAAGGTATCAACGCGAAGAAATTTGACGCGGCGTACAACGGCTTTGCAGTTGATTCAATGGTTCGCCGTTTCGATAAAGCATTCAAAGATAGCGGCCTTTCAGGCGTACCAGCAGTCGTGGTTAACAACCGTTACCTAATAGACGCTCAAGGTATCAGTTCTCTCGATGAGTACTTCGAGCTGGTGAACTTCTTATTGAAGAAATAAGGTTTAATAAAGGAAGCTTCGGCTTCCTTTTTTTGCTTGTTCAAAAATCATCATTGATAAATAATTAACCTGGAAATTTAAAGCTATACTGCTATTAAGAACCGGTTGGCAAGGAGCCCTTGAATGAAAATAAAAATAACTCTCTTGGCATTGAGTATTGCGGCTTCTCCCGCTTTTGCCAAGCTTGCAGACCAACAAGGTTTCAGTGGTGAAATCTCTATCAATACCGGGGTTGCCTCTTCCACCTCAAACTTTAATACCGATGCTGATAGCAATCTTTCATCCATAGATCAGAAGGCTTCTTCGGAAAGCTCATTTCTGATTGCTCCTTTAGGTAACCTTGCTTACACCTTTGGTGAAAAGTTGAACCATCAAGTTTACACGGGTACGGCACGTGATGACGTAGCAACAGGTACCGTGGTGCTTGAAGTGGGTTATAAATACCAACTTGAATCTGGCATGGTGATCGATGCTTCTATTCTGCCAACCATTATGTCTGATGAGACTTGGGCTAACCCATACAAAGTTGGAGAAGCTCGTGGCAAAACAGACGAAACCGGTAATGCGTTCCGTCTAAAGCTGGATAGTATTGCTGGCTCTGCGTTCTCTGTCGATATGGCTTTCGGGACCAGAGATGTGGATAACGACCTAGTTGAATACGAAGAACTAAAGCGTGATGCAGATACCTTCTACCTAAAAGGTCAGTACCGCCAACCGATTAACCGCACCATGATGCTGGTTCCGTCTTTGATTTATCAATCAACAGACGCTGAAGGCGGTGCAGACTCATTCGAGCAATTCGGGGGAGAAGTCAGTTTATTTGGTGGCACGGGCCGTCACCAGTACGCGCTAACAGCGGGTTACAGCCAACGCTCTTACGATGCAAGCAACCCGATCTACGACAAGAAGCGTAACGACGACAACATCAATCTATTCGCCACGTATGAATATGAACAGTTCATGGACTGGGAAAACTGGTCGTTTGTTGCTCTTGCAGGTTACGGTACTAGCGACTCGAACATTACCTTCTACGATGAGTCACAATACATCGCTTCAGTTGGTTTGAACTACAAGTTCTAATCACTGCTAACTCATAGCAACCAGCCTGAATAACCAAAGCCTGCACACAAGCAGGCTTTCTATTTACTACTACACAGCTTGAGCCGTGAGTTGCTTCAACAATCGGTCCATCGCTCGATAGCCCAGCGCCTCAGATAAATGCTTCTTTTCGATCTGCTCGTTACCGTCAAGGTCGGCAATGGTTCGTGCCACCTTAATGATTCGGTGATAAGCACGAATCGATAAACCCAACCGATGCAGCGCGGTTTCCAGAAACTCCGCATCTTCACGTCGCAGTGGGCAATACTTTTCAATTTCTCGACTGCCGAGCAAAGCATTCGATTTATGATTTCTAGATAGCATCAACTGACGAGCTTGTTTAACTCGGAGTTTAACCACTTGGGTCGTTTCTCCACGCTCCCCTCCTTCAGCAAGCATTCCTTTAGGTAACAAAGGGATCTCTAATGACATATCAAATCGATCAAGTAATGGTCCCGACAAGCGATTGAGATAACGCAGGATGAGCTGTGGGTTAGCCCGCGCTTGATTTCCCTCGTAGTAACCCGTAGGGCTTGGGTTGAGTGCACCGACTAATTGAAAGCGCGCAGGAAAACGAGTCTTACCCGCCGCGCGCGAAATGATTATCTCGCCCGACTCTAGTGGCTCTCGCAATGAATCAAGCACTTTGCGCTCAAACTCCGGCATCTCATCCAAGAACAATAAACCGTTATGCGCCAAAGAAATCTCTCCGGGGCGAGGCACTGAGCCACCACCCACCAATGCCGCCATTGAGCTTGAATGGTGAGGAGATCGAAAAGGTCGTTGCTTCCAGTTGTATTGATTAATCTCTTGTTGCGTTAACGAGGCCACCGAAGCGGTTTCCATTGCCTCGTCATCACTCATTTCAGGTAGCAAGTCACGCAGTCGAGAAGCGAGCATGGTTTTCCCCGTCCCAGGAGGACCAAGGAAAAGCAAGTTATGGTTTCCAGCTGCTGCTATCTCTAAGGCGCGCTTGCCTTGTTGTTGGCCAATAATATCTTGTAAATCACGATTATCAGACACGTCAACGTGATGATGCTCCGTTCGATACAAGCCAAGCTGAGCCTGCCCACACATATCGGCACAAACCTCCAATAACGTTTGTGCCGATTTATGTGCCCCTTTTCCAACCAAGGCCGCCTGGTCACCGTTGTGGTGTGGAACCACCAAACATCGCTCAACACTGTCGGCCGCCAATGTGGCTGGCAACACTCCTTTGACTGAACGTAACTCTCCAGACAACGCCAACTCACCGATAAATTCATGTTGCGCTATTTTTGACGTAGGCAGCTGATCGGACGCCACTAAGATACCGAGCGCGATTGGCAGGTCGAAACGGCCCCCTTCTTTAGGTAAATCGGCGGGAGCGAGGTTGACCGTGATTCTTTTTGATGGGAATTCAAAACGAGAATTGATGATGGCGCTTCTGACTCGGTCTTTGGATTCCTTGACCGTTGTTTCAGGCAGACCCACCAACGTAAAACCGGGCATTCCATTGCTTATATGGACCTCAACGGTCACCTCTGGCGCTTCTACACCCACACTAGCTCGGCTATGAATTATCGCGAGTCCCATAACTTTCCTTTGTCTTTGATTTAAAAGTATTCGCTCTGGATATTCGTTGTACACCAAAGCTATCAAGTTGTTATATAGCTTGGTGGAATGGTGTTTTAATGTGAAAAAAGAATGACATTTTCCTTGTCATACAACAGATTTGTGTGATAACACTAGAGATGTAGACATTTACTGAAGACAATAAACGAGAAAACTCGAATTTTATGATTTTTAACGCTCGCATTTACGCACTGATTAACCTGATTATCGTAGTCATTATTGAGACTGCGCGGGGGCGAGTGGGAAAAAAGTAACCACGAATTAGAAAAAACCCCCGCACTGAAAAGTTCGGGGGTTTTTTCTAATTTAACGGCTCAATTTTTATAATTTTATTATTTTCGGCTTTGCCGATTTACAGGAAGAATGGGAGCACAAGATGTGCAGAGACAATGGAAACAGTTACCAAAATAAAGGTAATACGGAGGAACTACGATGAAAGGCGCAGAACTAGTCGTATCCGCACTCAAGCAACAAGGCATTGAGACCGTATTTGGTTACCCAGGTGGTGCCATCATGCCAATCTACGATGCACTCTATGACGGCGGGGTTGAACATATCCTATGTCGCCATGAGCAAGGCGCTGCTATGGCCGCGATCGGCATGGCTCGAGCAACACAAGACGTCGCGGTTTGCATGGCAACCTCAGGCCCAGGCGCAACTAACTTAGTTACTGGCCTTGCTGACGCCTTTATGGATTCCATCCCACTCGTTGCTATCACAGGCCAAGTTGCTAGCTCCCACATAGGCACCGATGCATTCCAAGAAATGGATGTGATTGGTATGTCTTTGTCATGCACTAAACACAGCTACCTCGTTACCGACATTGAAGATCTTGCGCCAACATTAACTGAAGCATTCATCGTTGCAAAAGCAGGACGTCCCGGTCCGGTTATTGTCGATATCGCTAAAGATGTTCAATTGGCAGAAGCACCTGTTAACACTCTCCCTGAATTTACTCCACCAGCCATTCCTGTTGCGACAACCGATGCCATTGAGCAGGCACAATACTTTTTGTCTCAAGCGACCCGTCCTGTTTTATATGTAGGTGGTGGTGTTCAACTGGCTAAAGCGACGGACTCTGTTCGTGAGTTCTTACGCCTTAACCCAATGCCAGCAGTAAGCACACTGAAAGGCTTGGGTACCATCGAACGTGACGACCCACACTATCTTGGTATGCTAGGTATGCACGGCACCAAAGCTGCTAACCTAGTGGTTCAAGAGAGCGATCTGCTGATTGTTGTTGGCGCTCGTTTCGATGATCGGGTAACCGGAAAACTTGATACCTTTGCACCGCACGCGAAGGTTATTCATATCGATATCGATGCGGCAGAGTTCAGTAAACTGCGTCTGGCCGATGCACCAATTCGTGGTGACATCAACAAAATCATGCCTCAGTTGGAACTAAGCCAAGACATCTCATCTTGGGTCCACCACTCTGAAGGGCTACGCAGTTCATTCAAGTGGCGCTACGATCACCCAGGCGATCTGATATTTGCTCCACTACTGTTAAAACAACTGTCAGACATGATGCCAGCAAGCTCTATCGTTTCAACCGATGTGGGCCAACACCAAATGTGGGCAGCTCAACACATTCAGCCTCGCGATCCACAAAACTTCATCACCTCTGCCGGTTTAGGCACCATGGGCTTTGGCTTGCCCGCTGCAATGGGTGCATCGGTTGGCCGTCCTGATGACCAATCAATTCTTATCTCTGGTGATGGCTCGTTCATGATGAACGTGCAAGAGCTTGGCACGCTGAAACGCCGTCAGATCCCAGTAAAGATGGTGCTTCTAAATAACTCTCGCTTGGGCATGGTTCGCCAATGGCAATCACTGTTCTTTGATGGCCGCCACAGTGAAACCATCTTGGATGACAACCCAGATTTCGTAATGCTCGCAAAAGCATTCGATATCCCAGGCAAAACCATCACGCGTAAAGAAGAAGTAGGGCCAGCACTGAAAGAGATGCTAGAGAGCAAAACCGCTTACCTACTTCATGTTCTTATCGATGAAGAAGAAAACGTATGGCCACTAGTACCGCCAGGTGCTTCGAACAGTGAGATGTTGGAGAACACATAACATGAAAAGATACCTATTAGACATCAAAGCCGATGATAAGCCTGTACTACTAGAGCGTGTTCTTCGTGTTATCCGCCACCGTGGCTTTATAGTTAAGCAAGTCGCGGGCACTCAAAACCACGAAAGCAAAGTGGCAAGTGTTGAGATCATTGTCGACAGTGACCGTCCGATATCTTTCTTAGTCAATCAAATCGAAAAGCTGTGGGATGTGCGTACCGTTGACGTTATCTCAATCAGCCGTAATGAATTGCCAAACAACAACTTACAACAAAAGATAAACGCATAAGGAACCGCAAACATGACAGCTAAAACGGCAGACTATATTTGGTTTAACGGTGAAATGGTTCCTTGGGCAGAGGCGAACGTTCACGTCCTGACTCACGCAATGCACTACGGTACTTCTGTGTTTGAAGGTGTTCGTTGTTACAACACGCCAAAGGGGCCGGTTATCTTCCGTCACCCAGAGCATGCAAGACGACTAAAAGACTCAGCGAAAATCTACCGCTTCCCTATTCCTTTTACTGAGGAAGAAATTATGGAAGCGACTCGCGAAACGCTACGTCAAAATAAACTAGAGTCAGCGTACATCCGCCCTCTCGGTTTTGTCGGTAACGTGGGCTTGGGCGTATGCCCACCAGAAAACACTGAGATGGAACTGATCATCGCTGCTTTCCCTTGGGGTTCTTATCTAGGCGAAGAAGCGCTAGAAAATGGCGTTGATGCGATGATTTCTAGCTGGAACCGTGCAGCGCCAAACACCATCCCAACCGCAGCAAAAGCCGGTGGTAACTACCTATCTTCACTACTGGTTGGTGGTGAAGCGCGTCGTCATGGTTACGATGAAGGTATCGCGCTAAGTGTCGATGGTTATCTTTCTGAAGGCGCAGGTGAGAATATCTTTGTGGTACGTAACGGCGTGCTATCAACGCCACCAGCAACCAGCGCGATTCTACCAGGTATCACTCGTGACTCTATCATGACGCTAGCAAAAGACATGGGGTATGAAATCCGTGAAGAGAACATTGCTCGTGAAGCGCTATACCTTGCCGATGAAGTATTCATGACAGGTACAGCAGCAGAAATCGTTCCGGTTCGCAGCGTAGACAAAATTACAGTAGGTGAAGGCAAACGCGGTCCTATCACTGAAAAAGTTCAAGCGGCTTACTTTGGTCTATTCAATGGAACCACTGAAGATAAGTGGGGCTGGTTAGATTATGTTTACCCAGCAGACCACACTTCAGAAAACCAAACGCAAACAGCTAAGTAAGCAACAGCCAAATATTTTATAAGGATTTAAGCAATGCCAATCTATCGTTCAGCAACGACTACCCACGGACGCAACATGGCTGGTGCGCGCGCTTTATGGCGTGCAACTGGCGTTAAAGATGATGACTTCGGTAAGCCAATCATCGCAGTTGTAAACTCTTTCACTCAATTTGTACCAGGCCACGTTCACCTTAAAGACATGGGTCAACTGGTTGCGGGTGAAATCGAAAAAGCAGGCGGTATCGCTAAAGAATTCAACACCATCGCAGTTGATGATGGTATCGCAATGGGCCATGGCGGCATGCTGTACTCACTACCATCACGTGAGCTTATCGCGGATTCAGTAGAGTACATGGTCAATGCACACTGTGCAGATGCGATGGTGTGTATCTCGAACTGTGACAAAATTACTCCGGGAATGATGATGGCCGCAATGCGTCTTAACATCCCAGTGATCTTTGTATCTGGCGGCCCAATGGAAGCAGGTAAAACCAAGCTTTCAGATCAAATCATCAAGCTAGACCTTGTGGATGCCATGATTCAAGGTGCCGATCCAACGATTTCAGATGAGCAAAGTGAACAAGTAGAACGCTCTGCGTGTCCAACCTGTGGCTCTTGTTCAGGCATGTTCACGGCAAACTCAATGAACTGTCTAACCGAAGCACTTGGCCTATCTCAACCTGGTAACGGTTCTATGCTAGCAACGCACGCCGATCGTGAAGCGCTATTCATCAATGCAGGTAAGCGCATAGTTGAGCTAACTAAGCGTTATTACGAGCAAGATGACGAATCAGCACTGCCGCGCAATATTGCTAACCGCGCAGCATT
This sequence comes from Vibrio sp. ECSMB14106, assembly GCF_000972265.1. Taxonomy (NCBI): domain Bacteria; kingdom Pseudomonadati; phylum Pseudomonadota; class Gammaproteobacteria; order Vibrionales; family Vibrionaceae; genus Vibrio; species Vibrio sp. ECSMB14106. Next base: position 28,072 of record NZ_LAUM01000030.1, read on the forward strand.
TGAAAACGCGATGGCACTGGATATCGCAATGGGCGGTTCTAGTAACACCGTTCTTCACCTATTGGCTTCAGCTCAAGAAGGTGAGATTGATTTTGATATGGGTGATATCGACGAGATGTCTCGCCGCGTTCCACACCTATGTAAGGTTGCGCCTTCAACACCTAAATACCACATGGAAGACGTTCACCGTGCTGGTGGCGTAATGGCTATCTTAGGTGAGCTTGATCGTGCCGGTCTATTGAACAACCAAACTCGCACCGTTCTTGGTCTAAGCATGCAAGAGCAACTTGCTCAATACGACATCATGCAGACAGAAGACGAAGCCGTGCTTAAGTTCTTCCGCGCTGGCCCTGCTGGTATCCGTACTACCAAGGCATTCTCACAAGATTGCCGTTGGGATCGCCTTGATGATGACCGCGTCGATGGTTGTATTCGTACCAAAGAGAACGCATTCAGCCAAGAAGGTGGTCTAGCGGTACTTTCAGGTAACATCGCCGTTGATGGTTGTATCATTAAAACTGCGGGTGTTGATGAAGAAAACCTTAAATTCCAAGGCCCTGCTATCGTATTTGAAAGCCAAGACAGTGCCGTTGATGGCATCTTAGGCGGCAAAGTAAAAGCGGGCGAAGTGGTTGTTATTCGTTACGAAGGTCCTAAAGGTGGTCCGGGCATGCAAGAAATGCTTTACCCAACCACTTACCTAAAATCGATGGGCCTAGGCAAGTCTTGTGCACTGCTAACAGATGGTCGTTTCTCTGGTGGTACATCGGGTCTGTCTATCGGTCACGCTTCTCCAGAAGCAGCCAGTGGCGGTGTAATTGGCCTAGTGAATACTGGCGACATCATCACTATCGACATCCCAAGCCGTTCAATCACACTTGATGTACCTGAAGCTGAACTTGAAGCGCGTCGTGTTAAACAAGACGAACTAGGCTGGAAACCAGAAAACCGTCAGCGTGAAGTGTCTTTCGCACTGAAGGCTTACGCAAGCATGGCGACCAGTGCTGACAAAGGCGCTGTTCGTGATAAGTCTAAGCTTGAGGGCTAATCTATGAGTGATGACTCGGTCAGCCCCCAACAACAAACTGGCGCAGATTACCTGCGTCAGATCTTGAGAGCCCCCGTTTACGAAGCGGCAATCGTAACACCTCTACAAGATATGCCACGTCTAAGCGCTCGTATCGGTAATCAGGTTCAGCTAAAGCGAGAAGACCGTCAACCAGTCCACTCGTTCAAGCTGCGTGGTGCCTACAACATGGTATCAAGTCTTTCAGATCAACAAAAAGCTGCTGGAGTAATTGCTGCATCAGCGGGTAATCACGCTCAAGGTATGGCGCTGTCTGGTTCTAAACTGGGCATTCAGACCACGATTGTGATGCCAAAAACCACGCCAGATATCAAGGTTGATGCGGTACGTGGCTTTGGCGGTAACGTGGTTCTGCACGGCAGCAACTTTGATGAAGCCAAGGCAGAAGCCGAGCGTCTTTCTGCTGAACATGGCTTTACCTTTGTACCTCCTTTCGATCACCCGCTGGTGATTGCAGGCCAAGGCACCATGGGCATGGAAATGCTTCAACAGAATGGTCACATGGATTACATCTTTGTGCCGGTTGGTGGTGGTGGCTTAGCTGCGGGTGTTGCTGTATTGGTAAAACAGCTAATGCCAGAGATTAAAGTCATTGCAGTAGAACCAGAAGATTCGGCTTGCTTGAAAGCGGCTCTCGATGCTGGTGAACCTGTAGTACTGGATCAGGTCAGCATGTTTGCCGATGGCGTTGCGGTTAAACGCATTGGTGAAGAGACCTTCCGCCTATGTCAGCAGTACATCGATGGCCACATTGCCGTCTCTAGTGATGAGATCTGCTCTGCGGTGAAAGATATCTTTGAAGACACGCGTGCGATTGCTGAACCTTCAGGAGCGCTTGCTCTGGCTGGCTTGAAGAAGTTTGCTGAGCAGAACCAACTGCAAGACAAGCAATTGGCAACGGTACTGTCTGGTGCTAACACCAACTTCCACGGTCTGCGTTATGTCTCTGAACGTTGTGAGCTGGGTGAGAAGCGAGAAGGTCTACTTGCTGTGACGATTCCAGAGCGACAAGGGGCATTCCTAGAGTTCTGTAATATTATTGGTGGTCGAGCGGTGACTGAGTTTAACTACCGCCACAACGACGAAAGCCTCGCGAATATCTTCGTTGGTGTACGTCTGCAAGGTGGCCAAGAAGAACTCGAACACATCATCAATGACCTACGAGAAGGTGGCTACCCAGTTGTCGATCTATCTGATGATGAGATGGCAAAACTGCACATTCGTTATATGATTGGCGGTAAACCATCAAAACCATTGAAAGAGCGCCTATACAGTTTTGAGTTCCCGGAATACCCAGGTGCCTTAATTAAGTTCCTTGATACCTTAGGTACCCACTGGAACATCAGCTTGTTCAACTATCGTAACCACGGTGCCGATTACGGTCGTGTATTGTGTGGCTTTGAACTAGGTGATAATGATTTAGCTCAGTTCTCGACACACCTCCGAGAGCTTGGTTATCAGTGTAAAGATGAAACCGATAACCCTTCCTACAAGTTCTTCTTGTCTTAAGAGTTAACGACCGAATCAAAAAAGAGCGAGTATTTACTCGCTCTTTTTATTGGTGCTGACTCAGCTCAAGCTTGAAAAGGATCTTCTTGTAAACAGATCATTAGATCGCCTTACGATGATCCAACCAATCTTGGTGAAGCTGTTCACTTGATCCTAGATATTTGACCATCCATTCGATCAATTTATGGTTGTCGTCTTTTCGCCAAACCAAACAGCAATGGCTCTGTGGGCTTGGTTCTGGCAAGATCTTCTCCACCAGCAAACCCTGCTCAATAATAGGCGCAGCGATATGTCTTGGCATGTAGCCCACTCCAACACCGTTCTTAAGACACTCAATCGCACTGTACCAATTAGGTAATAGAAGACGTCTCTGACTCGCATAGTGCCCGGTGTGTCGCTTAGGTAACACACTAGAGGTATCATCCAAACATATTGCTGGATACTGGCTAACGAATTCTTCATTGAGGTTTTGCTCTCTGACACACGGGTGACTTGGTGACATCACAAATGCCCAGTCTAATCTCCCCATATCTTTGACCTCAAAGTCACCACCGACAGGAATCGCGGAAGTGGCACCAATCACGATATCTGCCCTGCCCTGTGCTATCGCTTCCCAAGAGCCATTGAATACCTCCATGTTGATCTGAAGTTCGGCAAACTCAAACGTTTGATAAAACGCTTCAATCATCGGCTTCATTTTGTCGAGCTTAACCACATTATCAAGCGTTAGGCGCAGGGTCTTCTTCCAGCCACGAGCAGCTCGTCGAGTTTGAGCACTAATCTCTTCCATCTGCCTCAGCAACGCACGAGCCTCTTCAATGAACAGTTCACCAGCAGGCGTCAGTTCAACCTTTCTCGGTAAGCGTCTGAAAAGTAAAACATCCAATTCTTGTTCGACCTGTCTAACCCCATAACTGATCGCTGATGGCACTTTGTGCAGTTGCTGTGCCGCAGCAGTAAAACTGCCTAAGCGGGCAACCGTATCGAGCATTTCTAAAGAGGATTTAGAGAACATAAGCCTTCAAATTTTTTGATTGATAACTACATATTTTAGCGTTTTATTTTATCAGTTTTGAAAAATAGAATGTAATGATTAATAAACAGGGGCTTTCAGTCCTTTATATCAAACAATTTTTTTGATGATAAAAACACCACTACTTTTAGTTTAATGGCATTTTATGAATATTTCTAAATTTCAATTGGTCTACCTTGCAGTTCTCTCAATGCTTGGTTTTATTGCGACCGATATGTACCTTCCTGCATTTAAGGCGATGGAGATCGATTTCGCAACAGGCCCCGAACAAATCGCATTGTCGTTAACCGTGTTTCTTGGCGGTATGGCAATGGGTCAGCTTCTTTGGGGACTCGCGAGTGACAAGTACGGTCACCGCAATACGTTAGCCGTTGGCTTAATGCTATTCACTATTGCCTCATTCGGCTTAGCGTTCAGTACTGAGGTCTGGCACTTACTGACACTGCGCTTCATTCAAGCGATCGGGGTGTGCGCTCCCGCTGTAATTTGGCAAGCAATGGTTATCAAGCGCTACTCCCAGAGCAGTAGCCAACAAATTTTTGCGACCATCATGCCTTTAGTGGCGCTATCTCCAGCATTAGCACCTCAATTAGGTGTATTACTCGCGAACAACTTTGGTTGGCACAGTATCTTCATCACATTAACCTTGATGGGTGCATTGTTAGCAGTAACGACAATGGCTCAACCAAAAGAAGCACCTGAGGTCAAACAAACATCGATCAAAACAGACATCAAGATGTTGCTTAAATCAAAGCCTTACATGGGTAATGTGCTGATGTTTGCTTCGGCTTCGGCGGCGTTCTTCGCTTATCTAACTGGTATGCCAGAGATCATGGCTCAACTAGGTTATGAAGCAAAAGACATCGGTCTTAGCTTTATTCCACAGACAATCGCATTCATGGCGGGTGGTTATTTCGGCAAACAAGCTGTGAAGAAATACGGCGATGGTTTGGTACTAAGAAACCTTATTGGCTTGTTCAGTGTTGCTGCGATGCTAATCTTTATCGCATCACAGTGGGAACTGACATCAATCTGGCCTCTATTAGCACCTTTCTGTTTGATTGCTGTAGCGAATGGTGCACTTTACCCAATCGTAGTAAACCGTGCGCTATCAAGTGCTAAGCAAAGCCCGGCAACAGCGGCAGGTCTACAAAACAGCCTGCAAATTACAATTAGTGGCCTCTCAAGCGCACTAGTTGCAGCAATGGCTAGCCAAGCGTTAAGCGCAACAGGTATCGCAGTTGTGATCTGTTTGGGTGCACTGTGGATTGGCTATATTGTTTCGAACAAAGAGCTATCAGAACACTTTGCAACGCCGGATAACTCTCGCGTCGTCACAGAAGAGAAGCAAGACTAGCTTCTAGCTTAATAAAAACCAAAAAGAGCGAGATGACTCGCTCTTTTTTATACCTACACTTAATATCAACTTACTGTTTTGGTAACGACGTCGAAACCTCTTCACCATCGGCAACTTCTAGTGCTGGCGCTTTATGACGACTGTATTCATCATAGTTAACCACTCGGCTACGTCCCATATCTTTCGCCATGTAGAGCGCTTTATCTGCCATCTTCACCAAAGACTCGGTATTAGATGCAGGCTTAGGGTACATAGCGACACCAATTGAAACACCTAACTGACCTAGTGAAAGCCCTTTATGTTCAAGGTGCATAGAACGCACGGCATCACACAGTGTCTGACCAAATTCCGTCGCTTGTTGCATTGAATAGTGCGGAAGCAATACTGCGAGCTCCTCACCCCCCAACCTGCAGGCTATCTCATCGTCACTCACACTTTGTTTGAGCAGCGTGCTGATCTCTTTTAAGACGAAATCACCCGCATCATGACCAAAATTATCATTGAAACGTTTGAAGTGATCTAAATCGAGCATCAATAGCGACAAAGGTTGATCGCTGGTGGCTGAATTCATTGAGTGCTCTTCTAACTTCTGATCAAAGAAACGACGATTGAATAAGCCGGTTAATGGGTCGCTTAAGGCTTGTGAACGCAACTTCTCTTGCAGGCTCAGATTAGCCAACGCTAAACCGAGATGTTCTGAAACACTAAAAGCTAACTGTTCGGTAATCGGGTCAATTTTGATGTCGCCCTGACCAAAGTAAAGATGCATTATACCAATAGTATTACCGTGTGCAGTCAACGGGATACAGAGGGTTTGGTTGTTGTCCATTTCATGCATATGGCCACAGCTCAATGAGTGGAAATCATTATTAGACAAGTGAGCCCGTCCTTTACGTAACGACCAGCATTCTTCAGGGGCAAAGCTTGCGCTTCCTGGCCATATATCTCCCCAATCAAGTTGCGTAATCAGTTGATTTCGAGATGCCCTCATCAAAGAAACACTGCCGTTCACGTTACCTAAAATTCTCGGCAAAATATCAGAGACAATCTGCTGGGCTTCCACCATGTTATTACACGCTGCAAGCATATTCGCTAGACGGTGCATCAGTTCGATTTCATAGGTTCTTTGGCGAATACGCTCGTCTTGTTTCTTTTGCTCTTCTTCCACTTTATGAACGATTTGACAGTTGCTCACATAAGACGTACCAATCAAAAAACTCAAGCTCAGCAATACCATACCAATTAGAATTCCCATTAATTGGAAATTCATCTGCTTAAGTTGGTGCATTGGCAAAGAAATTATCACAACGAAATCTTGCCCGTTAACGCTCTCTTTCATTGAATAATAAATTCGGTCTACTGAGGTTACGGTACTAAAGCGCACATCACTGCCCGTGCCTTGTTGAAGTGCTTGCTTGAATTCAGGACGGTTACCATGATTTTCAACTCTAGCCAATGCATGGTCAGACAGATCCGTATCACCAATCACGACACCATCAAGATTAATAACCTGAATTCTTAATCGTGTATTGGCTTGAGTCAGGTTGCCAATGTAATCATCGACATCCATATCAGACGTAAATAGCTCGCTGTCTTCGCGAATTTCATAAATAACATCTGACATTAAAGAAACCAAATGGTCACGCTCATTCTCAACCACCAGCTTTTCCAAGGTTATATAAAAACCATACAGGCCTATTAACATTGAAAAAGATAAAATAATTATCGGCAACGTTTGCCATTTCTTTTCAACCAGCCTCACAAAAAACCAACCTTAAACACACCGAGTAATATTCGAAGATTAACAACCAGTTTAAAAAACACAATCATCAAATAGATTGTTTCATTAACTATGAGTACCTAGTACAAAAAAGCCAGTAGCTAAGCTACTGGCTCTCATTACTTCACTAATAACAAAACTGAGCGACTATTTTTTCTTAACCGGACGCTGCCAGTTAGCTATCTTACGTTCTTTAGCGCGGCTGATAACAAGTTCATTTTCAGAAACATCACGTGTTACCGTCGAGCCTGCACCAACAGTGGCGCCGTTTCCAATAATCACAGGTGCGATCAACTGACTATCAGAACCAACAAACACGTCATCGCCAATGATGGTCTTAAACTTATTTGCACCATCATAATTACAAGTGATAGCGCCCGCACCAACATTGACACGTTGACCGATTTCCGCATCACCTAGGTAAGTAAGGTGATTAGCTTTAGAACCCTCACCAAGACGAGTGTTCTTCACTTCAACAAAGTTACCTACATGCGAATCGTTACGCATGTCAGCACCAGGACGCAGACGAGTGAAAGGACCAACTGTGCAGTCTTCACCAACGGTCGCACCTTCAATTACGCTGTATGGACGAATTACGGTGTTGTCATCAATTTCACAGTCTTTCAATACACAGCCCGTACCAATAATCACGTTGTCGCCAATGCTTACGCTGCCTTCAATAATAACGTTGGTGTCGATCTCAACATCCATACCGCACTGCAGTTCACCACGTAGGTCAAAGCGGCTTGGATCGCGTAACATAACACCTTGTTTCAATAGTTTATCAGCCTGATCAGCTTGATAAGCTCGCTCTAGACGAGCCAATTGAGAACGGTCGTTAACGCCTTCAACTTCAATTGGACTTATCGGATGCACGGCTTCAACCGCACGACCTTCATCGTGAGCTGCTGCGATAACGTCAGTCAGGTAGTATTCACCTTGGGCGTTGTCGTTGCTTAGGCCAGACAACCAACGCTTCAGGTCACCACCAGTCGCCACCATAACGCCAGTGTTGATCTCTTTGATAAGCTTCTGCTCATCGGTTGCGTCTTTTTGTTCAACGATAGCGACAACAGGGCCATTACGACGAATAATGCGACCGTAGCCCATTGGGTTGTCTAACACGACCGTAAGTAGCGCGATGCCACCGTTTGGTTGAGCGTCTAATAGGTTTTCAATAGTTTCAGGCGAGATGAGTGGCACATCTCCGTACAGCACTAGTACCTTTTCATCATCAGCAAAGTGCGCAGATGCTTGATCCACCGCGTGACCTGTACCCAACTGATCGGCTTGCAGAGCCCAATTCACAGACTCTTCAGCTAGAGTCGCTTGCATCTGCTCACCACCATGACCGTAGACCAAATGGATGTTTTGAGCACCTAAACCATTACAGGTATCGATAACATGTTTCACCATTGGCTTGCCCGCAAGTGTATGCAGAACCTTTGGTGTATTTGAATACATGCGAGTACCTTTGCCCGCTGCGAGAATGACTGCGCTAAACTTCATTGTAAACCTATCCAACATTTTTTTTATTAAGCCGATATTGTAACCGTTTTTGGCTTACGAATTAAATCGCAATAGCAATTTAACCAGTACTTATACGTAAACGGAGCATTTTTGATATATCCAAAATACAAAAAGGCGACCCTTAGGTCGCCTTTATCTCAGAATCGATAATCTTATAAAAGATTAACGACGCCTTTTTGTCAGTTCGATAACTCGTAACTGAGCAATGGCTTTAGCCAGTTCACCGGCCGCTTGTGCGAAGTCTATGTCGCCATGCTGATTTTGGATATTCTCCACAGCCTTGCGTTTAGCTTCTTCCGCCTTTGCTGCGTCTAGCTCTTCACCACGGATAGCTGTATCAGCTAGTACAGTCGCTGTACCAGGCTGAACTTCTACCATACCACCAGAAACATAAATAATTTCTTCGTGGCCGTGTTGCTTAACAATACGCACCATACCAGGCTTGATAGCGGTCAGCAGTGGAGTATGACCATGGAAAATACCAAGTTCACCCTCACTACCGGTCACCTGAAACGTCTCAACAAGACCAGAGAAAATTTGCTTCTCGGCACTTACAACGTCTAGGTGAAAGGTTATTGCTGCCATATCGCCTCCTAGTTAGCCTTATAGCTTCTTAGCATTCTCGATAGCTTCGTCAATTGCACCACAGTACATGAACGCTTGCTCTGGAATGTCATCGTATTCACCAGATAGAAGACCTTGGAAGCCACGTAGAGTCTCTTTAAGAGGTACGTAAACACCTGGGTCACCTGTAAATACTTCCGCTACGTGGTAAGGCTGAGTTAGGAACTTCTCAATCTTACGAGCACGAGATACAACTTGCTTATCTTCTTCAGATAGCTCATCCATACCTAGGATAGCAATGATATCTTTCAGCTCTTTGTAGCGCTGAAGAGTAGACTGAACGCCACGAGCGATGTCGTAGTGTTCTTGTCCAACTACCAATGGATCCAGTTGACGTGAAGTAGAATCTAGCGGGTCGATCGCTGGGTAGAGACCCATAGATGCGATGTTACGGTTAAGTACAACCGTTGCATCCAAGTGAGCGAACGTTGTTGCTGGAGACGGGTCAGTCAAGTCATCCGCAGGTACATATACCGCCTGTACAGACGTGATAGAACCAGCTTTAGTTGACGTGATACGCTCTTGTAGAACACCCATTTCTTCAGCTAGTGTAGGTTGGTAACCTACCGCAGAAGGCATACGGCCTAGAAGTGCTGATACTTCAGTACCTGCTAGTGTATAACGGTAGATGTTATCAACGAACAGTAGAACGTCACGACCTTCGTCACGGAAGCGCTCAGCCATTGTTAGACCAGTCAGTGCAACACGTAGACGGTTACCTGGTGGCTCGTTCATCTGACCGTAAACCATCGCTACTTTTGACTCTTCAGGTTTTTCGATGTTTACAACACCGGCTTCCTGCATTTCAAAGTAGAAATCGTTACCTTCACGAGTACGCTCACCTACACCTGCAAATACAGATAGGCCTGAGTGTTGAAGTGCGATGTTGTTGATAAGTTCCATCATGTTAACGGTCTTACCTACACCAGCACCACCGAATAGACCGATTTTACCACCCTTAGCGAATGGACAAATCAAGTCGATTACTTTAACACCAGTTTCTAGAAGAGCTGTCTCGTTAGACTGCTCTTCGTAGCTTGGAGCTTCACGGTGAATGGCGTAATGCTCTTCAGCACCAATTTCACCACACTCATCAATCGCGTCCCCTAGGACATTCATGATACGACCCAATGTCTTAGTACCTACTGGTACTGAGATTGGAGCGCCAGTATTTTCAACTGTCAAACCACGACGTAAACCATCAGAGCTACCCATTACGATTGCGCGAACTACGCCACCGCCAAGTTGTTGCTGAACTTCAAGAACTAGACGCTCTTTCACTTCATTAACATTCAGAGCATCGTATACACGAGGTACTTCGCCCTGTGGGAACTCTACGTCGACTACCGCACCGATGATCTGTACGATCTTACCTGTAGCCATCGTTAATCCTCTAACTATTTAGTTTTACCTAAGCTTAAACCGAATAAGCGATTAAACTGCTGATGCGCCTGAAACGATCTCAGAAAGTTCTTGTGTGATTGCCGCTTGACGCGCTTTGTTATACACAAGTTCTAAGTCATCAATAATGTCACCAGCGTTATCTGTTGCTGATTTCATTGCAATCATTCGAGCCGCTTGCTCACAAGCAAGATTCTCTACCACACCTTGATACACTTGAGATTCGACATAGCGAACTAATAATGCATCTAGTAGTGGTTTTGGCTCAGGCTCATAAATATAGTCCCAAGCATGATCGCGTTTCATTTCTTCGCTATTTGATTTAGGCAAAGGAAGTAATTGATCGATCGTTGGTTCTTGTACCATAGTGTTTTCAAACTTATTGAACACTACGAACAGGCGGTCTAACTCGCCTTCATCATATTTCTTCAGCATAACGCTTACAGAGCCAATCAAATCTTCAAGGCTTGGGCGATCACCCAGACCAGAAACTTGAGCTGCTACTTTCGCGCCGCTGTTATTGAAAAATGCTGTCGCTTTTGAACCTACAATTGCAAGCTCAACGTCAGCACCTTTCTCAGACCAATTTTTCATGTCATTCATGGCTTTCTTGAACAAGTTAATGTTCAAACCACCACAAAGACCACGGTCTGTAGAAACGATGATGTAACCAACACGTTTGGCTTCACGTTCCTCAAGATAAGGATGCTTATACTCGAGGCTACCATTAGCCAAATGACCGATCACTTTACGCATTGTTTCTGCATATGGACGAGTAGCTTCCATTGCGTCTTGAGAACGACGCATTTTTGAAGCTGCTACCATTTCCATTGCTTTCGTAATCTTCTGTGTGCTTTTAACACTACCGATTTTATTACGTATCTCTTTTGCGCCGGCCATCGTTACTCTCCGTTAATGGTATGAGGTGGCCCTAAGACCACCCACCAATTACCAGGTCTGGGTTGCCTTGAAATCGTCAACAAGCTTCTTCAGCTCAGCTTCGATTTCTTTATTGAAAGCACCCGTTGTGTCGATCTGAGTTGCTAGATCGGCATATTGACCACGAGCAAACGACAGTAAAGCAGCTTCAAAGTCTAGAACTTTAGAAAGTTCTACATCTTCAAGGTATCCACGCTCTGCAGCGAAGATTACTAAAGCTTGGTCGAATACAGACATAGGAGCGTATTGCATCTGCTTCATCAGTTCTGTAACTTTTTGACCATGGTCTAGCTGCTTCTTAGTCGCTTCATCAAGATCCGATGAGAACTGTGCAAATGCAGCAAGTTCACGGTATTGAGCTAGAGCTGTACGAATACCGCCAGATAGCTTCTTGATGATTTTAGTCTGCGCCGAACCACCTACACGTGAAACTGAGATACCAGGGTCAACAGCTGGACGTACGCCGGCGTTGAATAGCTCAGTTTGTAGGAAGATCTGACCGTCGGTAATCGAGATTACGTTCGTTGGTACGAATGCAGATACGTCACCAGCTTGCGTTTCGATGATAGGAAGAGCAGTTAAAGAACCAGTCTTGCCTTTCACTTCGCCGTTAGTGAACTTTTCTACGTATGCTTCGCTTACACGAGCAGCACGCTCTAGTAGACGAGAGTGAAGGTAGAAAACATCACCTGGGAACGCTTCACGACCTGGTGGACGCTTAAGTAGTAGCGAGATTTGACGGTAAGCTACCGCTTGCTTAGATAGATCATCATAAACAATCAGTGCATCTTCGCCGCGATCACGGAAGTATTCACCCATCGCACAACCAGCATACGGTGCAAGGTATTGCAGCGCTGCAGATTCAGAAGCCGATGCAACAACAACAACAGTGTTTGCTAGTGCGCCGTGCTCTTCTAGTTTGCGAACTACGTTAGCAATAGTCGACGCTTTTTGGCCGATAGCTACGTAGATAGAGAAAATACCAGAGTTTTTCTGGTTGATAATCGCATCGATCGCCATGGCTGTTTTACCAGTCTGACGGTCACCGATTACGAGTTCACGTTGACCACGACCGATAGGGATCATTGAGTCAACTGACTTGTAACCAGTTTGAACAGGTTGATCTACCGATTTACGGTCGATTACACCTGGTGCGATAATTTCTACAGGCGAAGTTAATTTCGCTTCGATAGGACCTTTACCATCAATTGGCTCACCTAGCGTGTTTACAACACGACCAAGCATTTCAGGACCTACTGGTACTTCAAGAATACGACCAGTACCTGTAACTTTCATGCCTTCCTGTAGGTCAGCATACGGGCCCATTACAACAGCACCAACCGAATCACGGTTCAAGTTTAGTGCTAGCGCGTAACGGCCACCCGGTAGTTCGATCATTTCACCTTGCATCACGTCCGCTAGGCCGTGAATGCTAAGGATGCCATCGCTTACAGAAACGATAGTACCTTCATTGCGAGCTTCACTAACAACGTCGAAAGATTCAATACGTTGTTTAATTAGATCGCTAATTTCAGTGGAATTAAGTTGCATGCTCCAATCCCCATTAAGACTGCAATGCATCGCTCAGGCGGTCAAGACGACTGCGCGCTGAGTTATCGATGACTAGGTCTCCGGCTCGAATAATAACTCCACTAAGTAGAGTCTCATCTATACTGCAATTCAGCTGAACTTTGCGCGCTAGGCGCTGTTCCAATTTGCTGCTGATATCTGCACGTTGTTCTTTAGAAAGCTCAACCGCTGAAGTTACTTCAACGTCGATCTCTTTTTCATGCTCTTGTTTGAGCAATAAGAACTGTTTACACACATCAGGAAAGGCCATTAAACGACCATTTTCAGCCATCACTTTAATCAAGTTTTGACCGAATTCATCAAATTGTTCGCCACAAATTACAATGAATATTTCAGCTAATTTTTCAGCAGTCATAGAGCTGCTTAATAAATTATGAACATCATCATTTTGTGCCACTTCGGCAGCAAAAGTAAGCATCTGACCCCATTGGTCTAGCTCACCTTTATCTACCGCAAAGTCAAACGCTGCTTTAGCATAGGGGCGTGCGATTGTAGTCAAATCAGACATATACAGCCCCTTGCTTTAAAGTTTTGCAGTAATGTTGTTAAGAAGATCATCGTGTACATCTTTATCGATTGTACGTTCAAGGATTTTCTCAGCACCAGCTATAGCCAGAGTTGCGACTTGTTTGCGCAGGTCATCACGGGCACGTGTGCGTTCAGCTTCAAGTTCTGCTTCAGCGTGCGCTAAGATTTTCTGGCGTTCTGCCTGAGCCTCTTCGCGAGCTTCATCAATAATTTGAGCTTTACGTTTATTTGCCTGTTCAATAACCTCAGTTGCAGTGCGCTTCGCTTCCTTCATTTGCTCAGAAGCGTTGGCTTGTGCCAGGTTCAAGTCTTTAGCAGCGCGCTCAGCGGCTACAAGACCGTCAGCAATTTTCTTCTGACGTTCTTCAATTGCTTGCATGATTGGCGGCCATACATATTTCATGCAGAACCAAACAAACAGTGTAAAAGCAATTGCTTGACCCAGCAGAGTTGCGTTCATATTCACAACAGCTACCCCTCGTTAAGAATCAACTACAAAAATTTAATTAACTATTAAAAGCTAATTAGCCTGCTAGTTGACCAACAAATGGGTTAGCAAACGTGAATAGTAGTGCGATTACGATACCGATCATTGGAACAGCATCCAGTAGACCAGCGATGATGAACATCTTAACTTGTAGCATTGGAGCCATTTCAGGTTGACGCGCAGCGCCCTCTAGGAATTTACCACCAAGAATAGCAAAACCAATTGCAGTACCTACGGCACAAAGACCAACAATAATAGCAACAGCGATTGCTGAAAAACTTAGTACAGTTTCCATTTACGTTCTCCGATTAACATTAATAGTTAGAATAAAGCTTAAAAATTTTTTAGTGATCACTATCTTCATGAGCCATTGATAAGTAAACGATTGTCAACATCATGAAAACAAACGCTTGAATCAAAATAACTAAGATATGGAAGATAGCCCAAGGTAGTGCACCTACCCATTGTAAGTACCACGGTAGCATTGCCGCGATAAGAATAAACACCACCTCACCCGCAAACATATTACCAAATAAACGCATACCTAGAGATAGTGGCTTCGCTAATAACGAAATTACCTCAAGTACCAAGTTAAATGGGATCATGATTGGGTGATTAAATGGATGCAGTGCCAATTCTTTAGCAAATCCGCCTAGGCCTTTCACTTTGATGCTGTAGTAGATCATCAGAGCAAAAACACCCAAAGCCATTGCCATAGTTATATTTACATCAGCTGTAGGAACCACTTTCAAGTAAGGGATACCTAACCAATGCTCTGCTGGATATGGTAAGAAATCGATTGGCACTAAGTCCATCAAGTTCATAATAATAATCCAGCAGAATATAGTCAGTGCGAGTGGGGCAATCAGAGGGTTGCGACCATGGAAAGTTTCTTTAACGTTGTCGCCAACGAATTCCACTACCATTTCGACAAAACACTGAAGCTTACCAGGTACACCTACTGTTGCTTTCTTAGCGACTGAGCGAAAAACCCAAAGGAATAACATCCCTGTCAACACCGAAAAAAACAGACTGTCTATATGTACGTTCCAGAAACTTGTTTCCTCTACAAGACCAAACTTAGCTAAAGAGAGGTTTTGTAAATGGTGTTCAATGTATCCGGATGCTGTTGGCGCAGCCATAACTCATCCTATTTTTTATTGTTAATGAAAAGCACTGGCGCAAAGATATTAATACCTAGAACCAGTAAATAGGTCAGTTTGAGGGGAATTAATTCCACCTGCATATACATGTAGACAATAGAGAATAGTAGAACTGTGATTAAGATTTTTAGAGCTTCGCCTGCATAGAACGACGCCGCAACTAACTTAGTTGCGCGAGCTCCACAAAATAGGAAAGCACACACACAAAAAACCACATTAGCAATGACAAAAATACCGCCACCGACCAATGCAGCAAAACCCCAATCAGGATTAACAGCTAAACCTAACCCTATTGCCACTAATATAACCGCGCTAAGCTCGATCAATAACATTTGCTTTGCAAGCACTCGTCCTGGTCTTGCTAACGCCGCTACCATGTATTCGTTCCTCTTTTAAGCCCACTAAATCACTCGCTTAAAAGCGTGCTGAGAAATTGGCAAAAATTATACGTTCAGCCAAATCGATTGCAATAACAATGCAGCAATCATTTACATTTTTGTATACAAACCTACAACTTTTGTACAAAATTACTTATTTATTACATAATTGACCTAAATCAATTATCTCATTTAGTACTCTAGTTTAGCAATAAGTTGCTCTAATTTGTGAGGCTCATCAAGAGTAATCGTCACTTTTGACTTACCACTAACAGAACGAGTAACTGAAACGTTTGCTTGCAATTTTTCCGTAAGTCTTCGTGAAAGTTCGATAGCTTCTGTGTCTTCAGGCTTCGATTCTGTCTCAACCTCTGGTTTTAAGCATTTTTTAACAAGCTGCTCAATTTGACGCACGGTCATTTTCTTGTTTACCGCAGTATTTGCCGCTTCAACCTGGATATCACCTTCAAGGGCAAGCAGTGCTCGAGCGTGCCCCATTTCAAGTTGCTTTGATACAACTAAAGCCTTCACAGGTTCAGCCAACTGATTCAAGCGCAGTAAGTTACTGACCGTCGCACGTGACTTACCAATCACCTCAGCAACCTTTTGGTGCGTCAGTTCAAATTCGTTCTGTAAGCGCTCTAGCGCTTGTGCTTCTTCGATAACATTCAAGTCTTCACGTTGAATATTCTCGATCAATGCCATTGCAATAGCAGCCTTGTCTTCCACTCTCTTTATCAAACACGGCACTTGTTTCAAACCAGCTTGACGAGCCGCTCTCCAACGACGCTCACCAGCGATAATCTCAAACTGGTCGTGCGCTAAAGGGCGTACTACGATTGGCTGAATAATGCCTTGAGACTGGATTGAAGCTGCTAGTTCTTCTAGTGCTTCAGGCGCAATATCCTTACGCGGTTGATAAACACCTGGCTTTAAGCAACCAACAGCCAGCTCTGTCAATTCCCCATCAGCCGACAAAGCCTGACTATGAGAAGCAACGTGCTGTTTTTCACGAGCCAACGAGCTAGTTGCAAGCAATGCATCTAGCCCCTTTCCTAAACCACGCTTAGACATTGAGCGAATTCCTTTGGTTAGACCTATACTGGGACTTCTTCACGACGCAACATTTCACCAGCAAGAGCTAGGTATGCCTTCGCGCCTGCAGAATATTTGTCGTAGTACATTGCTGGCTTGCCATGACTCGGCGCTTCTGCCAAACGTACATTTCTAGGGATGACAGTTCGATAAACTTTATTACCGAAATGTTTTTTAAGCTGATCAGATACTTCATTAGATAAGCGATTACGAGGATCGTACATAGTACGCAGAAGACCTTCGATCTTCAGGTTCTCGTTTACGACCGCTGCAAGCTTACTGATGGTATCCATCAACGCCGTTAAACCTTCTAGAGCAAAATATTCACATTGCATCGGAACCAATACGGAATCAGCTGCCGCCATTGCATTAATTGTAAGAAGGTTTAGAGAAGGTGGGCAATCAATAAAGATGAAATCATAGTTATCACGAACTGATGCCAGTGCGCTCTTAAGGCGAACTTCACGGGCAAACACTTCCATTAACTTAATTTCTGCCGCCGTAACATCACCGTTGGCAGCAATGAGATCGTAATTGCCCGATGTACTTCGACAAACTACCTCATCAAATGAGGTGTCTTCAACTAACAAATCGTAAGCAGTTGCTTCAACTTGATATTTATCGACACCACTTGCCATAGTGGCATTACCTTGAGGATCGAGGTCAACAACCAAGACCTTGCGTTTTGTTGCCGCCATTGATGCTGCTAAGTTAATGCAAGTTGTTGTTTTTCCTACGCCGCCCTTCTGGTTGGCAATTGCTACAATTCTACCCACTATGGCCTCGCTGATTATCCCTGACGCGATAAAGTAACTAGATGACGCTCTCCATTAAGCTCTGGCACTTGCAAAGCTTTAATGTCTGTCACTGAACACCATTCAGGTAACAGGTCGATTTCGTCTTTAGGATGTTGTCCCTTAAGAGCCAAAAATACACCGGATTGCTCTTTAGGTAAATGGTGACACCACTCTACCATGTCTGTCATTGACGCAAATGCGCGACTGAGCACGACATCAAACTTTTCTTCAGGTTGAAATTCTTCAACACGGCTTTGAATCGGTACTACGTTATCGATACCCAATTCATGAACGACCTGCTTAATAAAACGAATACGCTTACCTAAGCTATCCAGCAAGTAAAACTCACCGTCTGGGTTCATGATTGAGAGAGGAATCCCTGGCAATCCAGGCCCCGTACCTATATCAATAAAACGTTTTCCTTGTAAGTGGGTACTAACAATGATGCTATCTAAGATATGTTTCACCATCATTTCTAACGGGTCACGCACCGATGTTAAGTTATAAGCTTTGTTCCATTTGTTGAGTAATTCAACATAACTAACCAACTGGCCACGTTGTTTTTCAGAGACTTCAAGTTCCGTCTGACCAATCAGGTGATCCAGTTTTTCGCGTAATGCGCTCATTATGCCTCCTCACCTTTTTTTAACAGGCCATGCTTTTTCAGATAAACCAAAAGAATTGAGATTGCCGCAGGCGTAATCCCTGAAATACGAGAAGCAAGACCTATCGAGTCTGGCTTAGTGGTTGTGAGCTTGAGAACCACCTCGTTAGAAAGTCCTTTAATTTGGCTGTAGTCGATATCAGCAGGCAATTTGGTATTTTCATGACGAAGTGATTTTGCAATTTCGTCTTGTTGGCGTTGGATATAGCCTTCGTACTTCACTTGGATCTCAACTTGCTCAGATGCTTGTTGATCTTCCAATGCTGGAGCAAAACGATCCAATTCAGTTAACTGTGAATAAGTCATCTCAGGGCGACGAAGAAGATCTTCACCACTTGCCTCTCGAGACATTGGTGTTTTTAGGATCTGATTAAGCGCACCGATATCTTCAGATTTTGGATTCATCCATGTTTCTTTTAAACGTTGACGCTCTTTCTCAATATTTTCCACTTTCTCGTTGAATCGAGCCCAACGAGCATCGCCCACTAAGCCAAGCTCGCGAGACTTCTCAGTCAATCGAATATCAGCGTTATCTTCACGAAGCAACAGACGGTATTCCGCACGAGACGTAAACATACGGTAAGGTTCTTTAGTGCCCATGGTTGATAGGTCATCAATAAGAACGCCCATGTAAGCTTGGTCTCGACGTGGGCTCCAGGCTTCTTTGCCTTGCGTAAATAAACTCGCGTTAAGACCTGCCATCAAGCCTTGCGCAGCTGCTTCTTCATAACCGGTCGTACCGTTAATCTGCCCCGCAAAAAACAGCCCCTTAATAAACTTAGTTTCGTAACTCAGCTTTAGGTCGCGAGGGTCAAAGAAGTCGTACTCAATCGCATAGCCAGGACGAACAATATGGGCATTTTCAAACCCCTTCATTGAATGAACGATTTTAACTTGAACGTCAAACGGCAGACTGGTTGAGATACCATTAGGGTATAGCTCGTGTGTCGTAAGACCTTCAGGCTCAATGAAAATTTGATGGCTGTTCTTGTCAGCAAAACGCATCACTTTATCTTCAATCGAAGGACAGTAGCGAGGGCCAATGCCTTCAATCACCCCTGCATACATTGGGCTTCGGTCTAGGTTAGCACGAATAACATCATGCGTATTTTCATTAGTATGTGTGATGTAACATGGAATTTGGCGAGGCTGTTGAGCTCGATTTCCCATGAACGAGAAAACAGGGGTCGGGTTATCACCATGTTGAACCTCAAGCTCAGAAAAATCGACACTGCGTGCATCGATACGAGGAGGGGTACCTGTTTTCAGGCGATCAACTCTAAATGGAAGATCACGAAGTCGGTCAGCAAGAGCGATCGATGGTGGATCCCCCGCACGACCACCCGATGAACTTTCCATCCCAATATGGATCTTTCCACCCAAGAATGTGCCGACCGTCAGTACCACTGCGTTAGCACGGAATTTAAGGCCCATCTGTGTCACCACGCCCACCACTTGATCCTGTTCCACGATCAAGTCATCAACCGATTGTTGGAACAACGTCAGATTCGGTGTGTTTTCTAGCACATTACGAACAAAGGATTTGTAAAGTATGCGGTCAGCTTGTGCACGAGTTGCACGAACTGCTGGACCTTTTGATGCGTTTAATGTTCTGAACTGAATACCTGCATGATCAATAGCTTGCGCCATTAATCCACCCATAGCATCGACCTCTTTTACCAAGTGGCCTTTACCGATCCCGCCGATAGCTGGGTTACAAGACATTTGTCCTAATGTATCGATATTATGAGTGAGTAATAACGTACTTTGACCAGTACGTGCAGATGCGAGTGCGGCTTCCGTTCCAGCATGGCCACCACCAACAACGATGACGTCAAATTTTTCGTGATAAAGCATGAACCGACCTCAGGTATTCAAACGTTTTCTAAACAGATAAAAAGGAGCGATATACTACCTGTTTTCCTTGCTTGAGAAAACGTTTTTGGAGTTTTTCAAAAAAGCTGTTTTTAATTAATATAGATAAGATCTTTAAAGAGATCTTTTATTAGATCTATTATTAGGATCGAGGATGTCTGTGGATAAGTCAAAAATGATCAACAAGATCATGGATCTTTTTTGGATCAAATGATGTGATCTAACTTTGATCAGGTTGAGGATTAGCTGGGATCAAAATGGCTACTTATTCACAGGGGGAAATTATCCTAAAACTTGTTATTTGGATAACTATAGGTTAATCACCGTATATGTATGATCTTATCCACAGAGAAAATAGAAAATAAATCGTCGATTTTCCATTTTTTTGAAAAAAAGTTATTCACAATCACGATATTCGGAGGTAAAAAAAGCGGCATAAGCCGCTTTTTGGAAGAAAGAAGCGGTTAAAACTGGTCAATATGATCGTTAAACCAGGCTTCAGCTGCATCTTCAGGGACTGGGGTTTCCAATACATCGATGCTAAAACAGTCTGAAATAGACTGTGCTCCGAGGTTTTCCAGTTGGCTGTGGACTGATTTTCCCGCTAAACAAAAGGTATCGTAGCTTGAATCTCCTAGTGCCACGACAGCAAAGCGAACCTGGCTTAAGTCTGGAGAATGCTGGGTTAATGCGTCGATAAACGGCTTAATATTGTCTGGGAACTCACCGGCACCGTGAGTTGAAGTCACCAATAGCCAAAAGCCTTGTTGTGCAATATCATCGTAATCTGGCTGATTATGCAGGGTTATTTCATGTCCTTGTTCTTCAAGAAGATCATTAAGGTGATCGCCAACGTATTCAGCACCGCCCAAGGTGCTGCCTGTAATAATATGGATCATTAAGCTGTCCTTACTAAAGAAAAAAAGCCAGCATAAGCCGGCTTTTAAAGGTTATTTACCAATACAGAATGAAGAGAATATACGACCTAAAAGATCATCTGAGCTGAACTCACCAGTAATCTCATTAAGATGCTGTTGGGTGATACGTAGCTCTTCCGCCAAGATCTCTCCTGCCATGTAACCTTCAAGCTGTTGTTTGCCGATATCTAGGTGATCCGATGCTCTTTCTAAGGCGTCCAAGTGACGGCGACGTGCCATGAAGCCACCTTCATGGCCACCAGCAAAGCCCATGCATTCTTTTAGATGGCTACGTAGTGCATCGATACCTTCGCCTGTTTTAGCTGATAAGCGAATCAAGGTCGGATCGTTAACGTGACAAATTCCTAGCTCTTCACTGGTTTGGTCCGCTTTATTGCGAATCACCGTCATGCCTATGTTATTTGGTAAACGATCAACGAAATCTGGCCAAATATCTTTTGGCTCAGTGGCACCTGTAGTCGTTCCATCCACCATAAATAAAACACGGTCTGCCTGAGAAATTTCTTCCCAAGCGCGTTCTATACCGATTCTTTCTACTTCATCGGAAGCATCACGTAGGCCTGCGGTATCGATAATATGCAATGGCATGCCATCGATATGGATATGTTCACGAAGCACATCTCGTGTGGTACCGGCAATATCGGTCACAATCGCAGACTCTTTGCCTGATAGTGCGTTCAATAGACTGGATTTCCCAGCGTTTGGACGGCCTGCTATCACCACCTTCATACCTTCACGCATGATTGCGCCTTGGTTGGCTTCTTGGCGTACGGATTCGAGGTTGTCGATGATAGCCTGTAAGTCAGCACTTACTTTGCCGTCAGCAAGGAAATCGATTTCTTCTTCAGGGAAGTCGATCGCTGCTTCAACATAGATTCGCAGATGAATCAGTGAATCGACCAGCGTGTTAATACGCTTAGAGAACTCACCTTGTAGTGATTGAAGCGCCGATTTTGCTGCTTCTTCTGAACTTGCATCAATTAAGTCAGCAATCGCTTCGGCTTGCGTTAAGTCCATTTTGTCGTTCAAGAAGGCACGCTCAGAGAACTCACCTGGACGCGCGGCACGTACGCCTGAGATAGTTAGGATGCGTTTGATTAGCATGTCCATAACCACTGGGCCACCGTGGCCTTGCAGCTCTAACACGTCTTCGCCAGTGAACGAATGTGGGTTAGGGAAGTAAAGCGCGATACCTTGGTCGAGCTCGATGCCATCGGCAGATTTGAAAGGCAAGTACTCAGCGTAGCGAGGCTTAAGTGTTTTTCCTGTTAGTTCTAGGGCAACCTGAGTCGCCAATGGGCCGGAAACGCGGATAATACCGACGCCACCACGTCCGGGCGCGGTCGCTTGAGCAACAATCGTATCTGTAGTCATAGGTGTGCCTGCTAGCATGTGAAGGCCAAAAAGGGGCGTTCTCGATTAATCAATTAGCTGAATTGTAATCAGCTAAAAACAAAAAGGCGACCTTTTGGTCGCCTTTCTTTATCTCTTTCTATTCTTGAACTTACTTAGAATGTAAGCCTTTCTTTTCCAGCGCGCGGTAGATAAGCGTTTGCTGAATCAGAGTTACGATGTTCGATACTAGCCAGTAAAGAACCAGACCTGAAGGGAAGAACAGGAAGAAGAATGTGAACATAACCGGCATAAAGGTCATGATCTTCTGCTGCATTGGATCCGTTACCGTTGTCGGGCTCATCTTCTGGATTAGGAACATTGAAGCACCCATCAGAAGTGGCAAGATGTAGTATGGGTCTTGCGCTGAAAGGTCAGTAATCCAACCGAAAAACGGTGAGTGACGCAGTTCTACAGACTCCATTAATGCCCAGTATAGCGAAATAAATATAGGCATTTGTAAGATGATAGGTAAACAGCCACCTAGTGGGTTTACTTTCTCTTTCTTGTACAACTCCATCATTTCTTGGCTCATGCGTTGACGGTCGTCGCCAATACGCTCACGCATTGCAGTCAGCTTAGGCTGAAGCATGCGCATTTTCGCCATAGATGTGTACTGGGCTTTCGTTAGTGGGTACATAGCACCACGAACGATAAATGTTAGACAGATGATTGCCAGACCCCAGTTCACAACGATGCCTTGAATGAACGAAAGCAGAGTATGAAGTGGTTTAGCAATGAACCACAACCAACCGTAGTCAACTACTAGGTCTAGGCTTGGTGCAACAGCAGCCATTTGATCTTGAAGTTTAGGACCAACCCAAAGTGTTGCTTTGAAGCTCGCTTCGTCGCCAGTCGCGATGGTCTTGTTCGGCATGCGCACACCGATGTCACCAAGGTTTCCGATTACACGAGTGTAAAGGTTGCTGCCTGCTTCGTCGCGTGGGATCCATGCACTTGCAAAGTAGTGTTGAATCATCGCAGCCCAACCCTGACCATTTGCTAGGTTAAGAGACAGGTTGCGATCTTGCATGTCGTCGAAGCTGTATTTTTTGTAACGCGTATCTTCCGTAGAGTAAGCACCACCACGGTACGTTGGCATGGTTAGGCTACCGCCGTCATCCATAACGTTTTGACGTAGGTGAGCGTACATGCCGAATGTCGCGTTGTTACCAGAATTGTTGATTACATCGTATTCAACGTCAATCGCGTAGCTGCCGCGCTTAAGTACGAATGTTTTTGTGTAATCAAGGCCGTTCGCTTGGTAAGTCATTGGGATGCGTAGTTCATCTTGACCTTCAGCTAGAGTAAAGCTGTCTGCTGAAACCGTATAGCTAGGGCGGTTCGTGCTGCTTAAATCGATACCTTGAGGACCCACTAGACCGCTTTGAGCGATAAATTGGTGACCAGGTTCGTTTTTAAGAAGAACAAAAGTGTCTTCAGAATCGAACTCAGCAGAGTAATCATTAAGGTTCGCTTTAACGACATCACCACCAACCGTATCAATTGACAGCGTCAGTACATCAGTTGTTACTGTGATAGCTTTTGCAGCAGCAACTTGACCTGGAGCTGGGTCTAGATCATCTGCATAAGATGGTGCTGGTAGTGTGCTGCCAGATTGTGCCTGCTCAACCGCTTGTGGAGCTGGGTTCTTCGCTACGTTCCATTGTTGGAAAAGTAGGAAAGAAACCAAAGCCAATGCGATTAACAGGATATTACGTTGAGAATCCATCGTTATTTATCTCTGTCTTGTTTTGGGACTGGTGGAACGGGGTCAAAGCCACCTTCATTCAAAGGATGGCATTTTAATAGACGTTTGCCTGATAACCAACACCCTTTTACAAAACCGTGAGCTTTCAACGCTTCTATCGCATATAAAGAGCAGGTTGGAGTAAATCGGCAGCGTGGGCCGATGAGTGGACTAATAAACCATCTATAAAAATAGATGGGTATTAGCGCTATCCACGCGAAGGGCGAGACAGGCGAAGCCATAATTTGTCGAGTAGCTTGAACATTTCTTCATTGCTTAAATCTTGCGCGCTCTTTTTAGCGATTACAACAAAATCTTTGTTAGGGAGTTTGTGTTGAGTGTTACGAAAGCTTTCACGAGTAAGACGCTTGAATCGATTACGACCCACGGCGGTTTTAATCTGCTTTTTCGGAACGGCTAATCCAAGACGAGGATTTGAAAGAGAGTTATTTCGAGCAATGATGGTGAAATGAGGGGAGCCAGCTCGATGAGCTTGCTTGAAGACATTTTGATAATGTTCGGGAGTTAACAAGCGTAACTCCCGACCGAAGGCTAGCTTATTCAAAATAATCAAAGATTACTTAGAAAGACGCTTACGGCCTTTTGCACGACGTGCATTGATTGTTGCGCGACCGTTCTTAGTAGCCATGCGAGCACGGAAACCGTGTGTACGCTTACGCTTTAGAACTGTAGGTTGAAAAGTGCGTTTCATTGTAATTACCTTACTGATCAGTAGTTTTAGGTTTTTGTTAAACCCGGCGTGGGTATTTTTTCTCTTCTTTATATAAGAAAGGAAAACCGACGCCTCTCAACAAAGAGGCGGAATTGTAATCACTGTCACAAAAAGTGTCAATGATTGGGTTAACTAAAATTCCGGTCGGGGGATTATACGTAGAATAACTAAAATCACAAGGATCCTTAGTCGATCCCAACCTTGTTTAAGAATTTCTTTAATTTAGGATCCTGTGGATTACCAAAAATATCCTGTGGAGATCCCTGTTCGACAATGTGGCCATCAGCCATGAAGATCACTCTATCTGCGACCTCTCTCGCGAACTGCATTTCATGGGTAACCACCAGCATGGTTTGATGCTGATTTGCTAATTTTTTCATTAGGTTAAGTACTTCGCCAACCCACTCAGGATCAAGCGCTGATGTAGGTTCATCAAACAACAAAAGTTCTGGCTGAAGTGCCATCGCTCGGCCAATACCAACCCGTTGCTGCTGGCCGCCAGAGAGCGCTGCTGGGTAACTGTCCGATCTGTCACCTAAACCAATGTCATCGAGTATTTGTTGCGCTTTTTCATGGGCTTGTTTACTTTTCCAACCTCGAACAGTAATCAAACCTTCAGCAATGTTCTGCCTCGCGGTTTGGTGAGCAAATAGCGCATAATTTTGGAACACAAACCCCGTCTTACGACGCAGTGCAAGCACCTCTGATTTGGTATATTTCTGAACATCCACCTTGATATCATCGATCGAAATCGTACCTTGATCGGCTTGCTCTAGAAAATTAACACAACGCAGTAAGGTAGATTTACCAGTACCACTTGAACCTATGATGACAATGATCTCGCCTTGCTTGATTTCTAGGTCGATCCCTTTCAATACTTCAGTGTCACCAAATTGTTTGTGGATATTTTGTAATTTGATCATCGTACGTACGCCTTATTCAGTTTCACTTCGGCCCAAATTTGAATACGAGTAAGGATAACCACCACGCCCCAATAAATCAGCGCTACCGCTAAGAAAGCTTCGAAGAAGCGAAAACTTGAAGAGGCTTCCATCTGAGCTTTAGCCATGATTTCAGCGACACCTAAAGTGAAAGCAAGCGAAGTCGACTTAATCATGTCAATGAAGTAGTTCATCAATGACGGCAATGCGACGCGGGTTGCTTGAGGTAAGATGATTCGACGCATCGCTTGACTGGTTGTCATGCCCACAGATAGGCTGGCTTCCATTTGACTACGGTCAATACCGATAATCGCGGCACGAATACTTTCTGCCATGTAGGCGGCAAAGTGCAGAGTTAAGCCTATGACGGCTGCGCTGAAGGCATCTAGACCAACCATCCACGGGAACACTTGTGGTAAGCCGTAATAAAGAAGAAATAACTGTACTAGCAGTGGGGTGCCGCGAAAGAAGCTGATGTACAGTTGGCTCAACTGATCGAGTACTGGGATTTTGAATACACGAATGTTTGCCAGTATCAAAGAGAGAATCAGAGCAAAGAACAAACCCCAAGTTGCCATCTCCATGGTCGTGCCAAGATACTTCAGCAGTATTGGCAGCAGCTCTAGCATGTAATTAAAATCAAATCCCATAATCTATCTCATATTTTTATTGGAAGTGTTGTTCTATTTGGAAATACTGTTATATCAGGCTTTTAATCAGTAATACAAAAACAAAAAGCCCACCGCTGTATAAAGCAGTGGGCCTTAAATGGAACGAGTGAGTTATTACTTTTGGGTAATATCCGCCCCAAACCATTTCTGAGAGATACCTTCTAGCGTGCCATCGGCGCGCATTGTTGCTAATGCTTGGTTTACTTCAGCTTGCAGTTTTTTACCCTTGTCGTTGTCAACGAAAGGCCAAGCGTTTTCAATGGTTTCGAATGGCTGACCTGCTAGCTGCAATGGTAGACCTGTCTTCTTAATAAGCTCTAGTGCTGAAAGGCGATCCATTACGAATGCATCGGCACGGCCGAGTGCTACATCATGTTCAATACCTGTATCGTAGGTTTTTACATTGATTTTGCCATCTTTGTCATAGCTACGAAGCAGTTGTTCGAAGTTTGAACCCAGGTTTACCGCAACCGTCTTGCCATGTAAGTCTTCGATGCCTTTGATGCTGTCGTTACCTTTACGAACGGTAATCTGTGCGCCATCTACTACGTATGGGTCTGCGAATAGATATTTCGCTTTACGTGCATCCGTCATTGTAATTTGGTTTGAGATCGTATCAATTCGACCTGTTTCAAGAAGACCGAACAGACCTGAAAAGTTTGCAGTCACGTATTCGATCTTGTAGTCGTTACGTTTACCAATCTCATCCCATAAATCCACTTCAAAACCTTGTAGCTGGTCTTGTTTAACGAAAGTGAACGGGAAGTAGCGACCAGACATGCCGACTTTAACTTCAGTCGCAGCTTGAACAGTAGCAGCAGAGAGTGCGATAGCCGCAATTGCAGCCTTAACCCAGTTATTCATTTGGTAACTCCTTATATTTATGGGATTGGATGTTACTGTGAAATGGCTCAATAGAATAAATAACCAGATGTTATTAACCATAACTATATCGTATTCTAATTTGGGGATAACTCGCAAGGATCCGGGCATAAGTAGATCATTGTGTGAGTAAATTAGGGGCAAGGTGTGTGGATCTAACTCTTTTTACCCAATTTACTGTGAATAACTTGGATCTTATTCACTGAATTTGTGATCAATCACTGGCGATCTTACTTATCAACAGGTAAAATCAACGGTCATTTCACATAACTTAAATAGAGTGGGGCACCGTGTCATCTTCGCTTTGGTTGCAGTGTTTGCAACAGCTTCAAGAAGAGTTACCAGCTACAGAATTCAGTATGTGGGTTCGTCCGCTACAAGCGGAGCTCAATGACAATACTCTAACTCTATTTGCACCGAACCGGTTTGTACTTGATTGGGTTCGCGATAAGTATCTAAATAGCATTACCCGTTTGCTGCGAGAACATTGCGGTCATGATATTCCGCATCTTCATTTTGAGATTGGAAGTAAACGAGCCACTGCTTCAAAACCTGAGACTATCGCCCCTGCTAGGACGCGTACAGCTGCTGATGTAGCTGCTGAATCGTCAGCACCTGCGCAGTTACAAGCTCGTAAGCCTGTCCATAATATCTGGCGTGATGAAGAGCCTGTCGCGGTTGACTTGAATCACCGTTCAAACGTAAACCCAAAACATATGTTCAATAACTTTGTTGAGGGTAAATCAAACCAATTGGGTTTAGCGGCGGCACGTCAGGTTTCAGATAATCCAGGAACGGCCTATAACCCATTGTTTTTATATGGTGGTACTGGTTTAGGTAAAACGCACTTGTTGCATGCTGTAGGTAACGCCATTGTTGATAACAAACCAAACGCTAAAGTGGTGTACATGCACTCTGAGCGCTTTGTTCAGGACATGGTAAAGGCGCTACAAAATAACGCGATTGAAGAATTTAAGCGCTACTACCGCAGTGTTGATGCGCTGCTTATCGATGATATCCAATTCTTCGCCAATAAAGAGCGCTCTCAAGAAGAGTTCTTCCATACTTTTAATGCGCTGCTTGAAGGTAACCAACAGATCATCCTAACGTCTGACCGTTATCCAAAAGAGATCAACGGGGTTGAGGATCGTCTAAAATCTCGCTTCGGTTGGGGTTTGACGGTTGCGATTGAGCCACCAGAGCTTGAGACTCGTGTTGCGATCTTGATGAAGAAAGCAGAAGACCACCAAATTCACCTTGCGGATGAAGTGGCATTCTTTATTGCTAAGCGTTTACGCTCTAACGTTCGTGAGCTAGAAGGCGCATTGAACCGTGTTATTGCGAATGCAAACTTCACTGGCCGCCCGATCACGATCGATTTCGTGCGTGAAGCACTGCGTGACCTACTTGCACTGCAAGAAAAGCTGGTCACTATTGATAACATTCAAAAGACAGTAGCCGAGTACTACAAAATCAAAGTCGCTGATCTATTGTCTAAGCGTCGTTCTCGTTCTGTTGCTCGTCCACGTCAATTGGCGATGGCACTGGCTAAAGAGCTGACTAACCACAGTTTGCCTGAGATTGGCGATGCATTCGGTGGTCGTGACCACACGACGGTACTGCATGCTTGTCGTAAGATTGCTCAGCTGCGTGAAGAGAGCCACGACATTAAAGAAGATTATTCGAACTTGATTCGTACCCTTTCTTCTTAATACACAGTATTCTTAACCTTAATAAGCCGAATCTTGGCCACGTACTATTACGCAGTGCCATTTAGACCGTAAGAGCAAGATATGAAATTTACCATTGAACGTAGTCATCTGATTAAGCCATTACAACAAGTATCTGGCGCACTCGGTGGCAGGCCAACGCTTCCAATTCTAGGGAACCTACTGATTAAAGTAGAAGATAACGTGTTGTCGATGACAGCGACGGATCTAGAAGTTGAACTGATCAGCCGTGTAACGCTTGAAGGTGATTTCGAAGCGGGCAGCATTACCGTACCTTCACGTAAATTCCTAGATATCTGCCGTGGATTGCCAGACAGCTCAGTGATCACTGTGGTATTGGATGGTGACCGTATTCAGGTTCGCTCTGGTCGTAGCCGCTTCTCATTAGCAACATTACCTGCGGCAGACTTCCCAAACATAGAAGACTGGAGCAGTGAAGTTGAAGTGTCTGTGACACAAGCTGAATTGCGCGGTCTTATCGAGAAAACACAATTCTCAATGGCGAACCAAGACGTTCGTTACTACCTCAACGGTATGTTGTTCGAGATTGAAGGTTCGATCCTGCGCAGTGTGGCGACTGATGGTCACCGTATGGCGGTATCTCAAGCACAATTGGGTGCCGATTTTGCTCAGAAGCAGATCATTGTTCCACGTAAAGGTGTTCAAGAGCTAGTCAAGCTGTTGGATGCACCTGAACAGCCTGTAACGCTGCAAATTGGTAACTCTAATGTACGCGCTGAAGTGAACAACTATGTATTCACTTCTAAGCTTGTTGATGGTCGTTTCCCTGATTATCGCCGCGTAATGCCGCAGAATACCACCAAGACATTAGAAGCCGGCTGCGATGAGTTACGTTCAGCGTTTTCTCGCGCGGCGATTCTGTCGAATGAAAAATTCCGTGGTGTTCGCGTTAACCTTGTCGATAGCGAGATGCGTATTACCGCGAACAACCCAGAACAAGAAGAAGCCGAAGAGGTGTTAGACGTCACCTTCTACGGTGACGCGCTAGAAATTGGCTTCAACGTAAGCTACGTATTGGATGTGCTGAACACACTGCGTTGTGAACAGGTTCGTATATCAATGTCAGATGCCAATGCGAGTGCTTTGATTGAGAATGCGCAAGATGACAGCGCGATGTACGTTGTTATGCCAATTCGTTTATAAGCGTTGTTTGTGAATCAACCATGCTTACTGACCAACAACGTTTACCTACTGTGTCGTGATTGAAGATTAATATGAAGACGCTATGCCTTTATCGCGCTTAATCGTTAAGCAGTTTAGAAATATTGAAGCCTGTGACATTCAACCGTCATCAGGCTTTAACTTTCTTATAGGGGCTAACGGAAGCGGCAAAACCAGTGTCCTTGAAGCGGTCTATCTGCTCGGGCACGGTCGCTCATTCAAAAGTTCTCTAACTGGTCGTATTATCCAAAACGAGTGCAGTGAACTGTTTGTACATGGCCGTTTTATGACCTCGGACCAATTTGAGCTGCCAATTGGCATTAATAAGCAGCGTGATGGCTCGACAGAGGTTAAAATAAGCGGCCAAACCGGACAAAAGTTGGCTCAGTTAGCGCAAGTCTTACCTTTGCAGTTGATTCACCCGGAAGGGTTTGATTTACTGACGGATGGACCTAAACATCGCCGTGCATTCATTGATTGGGGAGTTTTCCACAGTGAGTCAGGTTTTTATGATGCTTGGGGCAGGGTAAAGCGGCTCAATAAACAGCGAAACGCATTATTGAAAACAGCCACGCATTATCGAGAGCTGAGCTATTGGGATCAAGAACTGGCCCGTTTAGCTGAAAACATCAGTCATTGGCGTGCCTCCTATGTTGAGCAACTTAAAGAAGTCGCCGAAGAGATCTGTGCGACCTTCTTGCCAGAGTTTGAGATAAAGATTAACTATTATCGTGGCTGGGAAAAAGACACGCCATACGCTGAGATACTAGAGAAGAATTTTGAAAGGGATCAGCAGCTTGGTTACACATTTAGTGGGCCAAACAAAGCAGATCTAAAGATAAAAGTGAACGGCACTCCAGTGGAAGATGTCTTGTCACGAGGTCAGTTGAAGTTGATGGTGTGCGCGTTGCGAGTAGCACAAGGGCAACACCTCACTCAAATGACAGGAAAGCAATGTATCTATTTAATAGATGACTTTGCTTCCGAATTAGATAGCCAACGCCGCGCACGTCTTGCTGAGTGCTTAAAGGCGACCGAGGCTCAAGTTTTTGTAAGCTCTATTACCGCTGATCAGATTGCAGATATGCATGATGAAAATAGCAGGATGTTTCATGTGGAACATGGCAAAATAGAGCAAGGATAATTAGTCAGAGAGTAACTATGTCAGATAATTACGATTCATCGAGTATTAAAGTACTGAAGGGTCTGGATGCGGTACGTAAGCGTCCTGGAATGTACATTGGCGACACGGATGATGGTACCGGTCTGCACCACATGGTTTTTGAGGTGGTAGATAACTCTATTGATGAAGCGCTAGCTGGTCACTGTAATGACATCATTGTAACTATCCATGAAGATAGCTCTGTGTCGGTTCGCGATGACGGCCGTGGTATTCCAACAGAATTACACTCAGAAGAGAATGTGTCTGCTGCAGAAGTTATCATGACGGTTCTTCATGCTGGTGGTAAGTTTGATGATAACTCGTACAAAGTATCTGGTGGTCTGCACGGTGTTGGTGTTTCAGTAGTAAACGCACTTTCTAAGCAAGTTACTCTTACTATCCACCGTGGTGGAAAAATTCACACTCAAACATATAACCATGGTGAACCTCAGGCACCACTTGCTATTGTAGGTGATACGGATAGAACCGGAACGGAGATTCGTTTCTGGCCAAGTGAAGAAACATTCACCAATATTGAGTACCATTACGACATCTTAGCTAAGCGTCTACGTGAACTGTCATTCTTGAATTCGGGTGTATCAATCAGGCTGATTGATGAGCGTGAAGAAGACAAAATGGATCACTTCGAATATGAAGGCGGCATTCAAGCGTTTGTTGAACATCTTAATACCAACAAGACCCCAATTATTCAAAAGATCTTTCACTTCGATTCTGAACGTGATGATGGCATTACCGTCGAAGTTGCGATGCAGTGGAACGATGGTTACCAAGAAAACATTTACTGTTTCACCAATAATATCCCTCAGCGTGATGGTGGTGCTCACTTAGCGGGTTTCCGTTCAGCACTGACCCGTACTTTAAATAGTTTTATGGATAAAGAAGGCTTCTCTAAGAAAGCGAAGACTTCAACATCCGGTGATGATGCTCGTGAAGGTTTGACGGCGATTGTTTCAGTGAAAGTGCCGGATCCTAAGTTTTCAAGCCAAACCAAAGATAAGCTGGTTTCTTCTGAAGTGAAGTCTGCAGTTGAATCTACAATGGGTGAGAAACTATCTGAGTTCCTGATTGAGAACCCAGGTGAAGCGAAAATTGTTTGTTCGAAAATTATCGATGCAGCACGTGCTCGTGATGCAGCGCGTAAAGCTCGTGAGATGACACGTCGTAAAGGTGCATTAGATTTAGCGGGTCTTCCAGGTAAACTTGCTGACTGTCAGGAAAAAGATCCTGCACTGTCTGAACTATACATTGTGGAAGGAGACTCTGCTGGCGGTTCAGCTAAGCAGGGGCGTAATCGTAAGAACCAAGCAATTTTACCGCTTAAAGGTAAAATCCTTAACGTAGAGAAAGCACGTTTCGACAAAATGTTGTCTTCACAAGAAGTTGCAACGCTAATCACAGCCCTTGGTTGTGGTATTGGCCGCGACGAATACAACCCAGACAAACTGCGTTACCACAACATCATCATCATGACCGATGCCGATGTCGATGGTTCTCACATACGTACATTGCTCTTGACGTTCTTCTACCGTCAAATGCCGGAACTGATAGAACGTGGTTACATCTATATTGCTCAGCCACCACTTTTCAAAGTGAAAAAAGGTAAGCAAGAGCAATACATCAAAGATGAAGATGCAATGAATCAGTATCAAGTATCTTTAGCTTTAGACAACGCAGCATTGCATGTGAACTCTGAAGCACCAGCGTTTGCTGGTGAAGGATTAGAGAAGCTTGTTCTGCAATACAATGCCGGTATTAAGCTTGTTGATCGTATGAGTCGCCGTTACCCACGTGCACTTATCCATGAATTGATTTATATGCCACGCTTAACCGCTGAGCAGTGTCATGATGAAGTGGCTGTTGAAGCTTGGGGTAAGCAGCTTGTAGAGCAGCTCAACGCGAAAGAAACGGGTGCTAGCCAATACAATCTTGAGGTTGAAAAGCACGAAGACCTAGGAATAAGTGTTCCTAAGATTGTCGTGCGTACACACGGTGTAACTCATGAGCATTTGTTAAGTATTGACCTAATCAACTCGAAAGAATTTAGTAAATTATCGGATTTATCTGAAGCGCTTGATGGTTTGATTGAAGAAGGTGCTTATATTAAACGTGGTGAGCGAACTCAAGCGGTAACGAGTTTTGTTGAAGCAGTGAACTGGTTGGTTAAAGAGTCTCGTCGTGGTTTAAGCCTGCAACGATACAAAGGTCTAGGTGAGATGAACCCAGATCAGCTTTGGGAGACCACAATGGATCCTGAAAGTCGTCGTATGATGCAAGTAACGATCGAAGATGCGGTTGGCGCAGATCTGTTGTTTACTACGCTGATGGGTGATCAAGTTGAGCCGCGTCGTAACTTCATCGAAGAGAATGCATTGAAGGTAGCTAACCTAGACGTTTAGTATCTTTGATACTTCGCTCTTTCGCTTAATTTCTGTGTCAGAGGTGCTCACATACATTCGTATGCTCCGCGCCTCTTCCTTGAACTAAAACGAAATAGCTTCGTCTCAAAAAACTAAATATATTATTTAAAAGACTGCCCGAAATGGCGGTCTTTTTTGTTTTTTAAGCATTTGAAAAATAATGATTTTGGAAAATAATTGAAAATAATCCCTTGAAACTATTTTGTTCAATCCACATATCTAGTTGTGAAGAGGATGACTGTCTTGCTCTACAAGAGAAGAAACAGAACCTTCATAACCGTTGCTAGAGTATCGCTCAATAGAGGATAACTTTGGCAGCACACAACTTAAAAATTGATTCATTGTCATGTCCCAGCGTTGTCGCCAATAGAGGTGAAACCCGAGGAATGCGAATTGAATCTCTTAGCTGTTTACTGGGTCCCACACAGGTTTGATCCAAGTAAAATTCGCAGCTAAGACTATTGCTTACTAAAAGGATAGCATTATGAGAACTGTAGATTTCACTCCACTTTACCGCAACGCAATCGGCTTTGATCGTCTATTCAACATGATGGAAGCGAACTCATCGAAGAACTCTTCTGGCGGTTACCCTCCATACAACATCGAGCAAAAAGACGAGAACAACTACCGTATTACTATGGCCGTTGCTGGTTTTGCTGATGACCAATTAGATCTGACTCAAAAAGAGAACATGCTAATTGTGAAAGGTGAGCGTAAAGCAGAAGCAGAGAAAACCTTCGTATATCAAGGTATTGCAGAGCGCGATTTCGAGCGTAAATTCCAACTGGCTGACTACGTAAAAGTGGTAGGTGCAAGCATGGAAAATGGTCTTCTTCACATCGACCTAGAACGCGAAATCCCAGAAGCGATGCAACCTCGTAAGATTGCTATCAATGGTAATAGCCTACTAGAAGGTTAATTACTGTTAGCTCCATAGAGCTAAAAATATCGGGAAGTAGAAGTGAAAGAGCACCAGTACCTTGAAGAAGGTCGGTGCTCTTTTTGTATTTGACCTGCCGTAAGCCAAAAGCTCTTATTACTGCTCTGAGTAAGCCTTTTTCACTTCTTCAGCAATGATAGCAATGCCTTTCTGCATCGCCTCATCATCTTGCACGTAGTTCATACGTAAGCACTGGTGAGCATGATCCCACTCATCTTCTTGACCGATAAAGAAGTATTCACCCGGAACAATCAGAACGCCACGGGCTTTGAGGCGGTTGTACAGTTCCATTGTGGTGATAGGCAGTTCATCAAACCATAGCCATAAGAAGATAGCGCCTTCAGGTTTGTGGATACGAAAGCGTGGATCGTCGATAGCGTCTTGCAACAGCTCAACCGCGCGTAGAGATTTCTCTTTGTAGAAAGGCTTAATCACTTCGCTGCTTAAACGTAGTAGATCACCCTTCTCAATCATGTGGTTAGCAATCGCAGGACCAACACTACTTGGTGCTAGGCTGATAATGCCATTCATGTTGGTTAGCGCTTGCGTTACTTCTTCACTCGCAATCACGATACCGCAACGCACACCTGGCAAACCAAGCTTAGACAAGCTCATACACAGAATCGTATTTTCGTTCCAGAATGGTTCCACATCTTCAAAGATGATGTTTGGAAATGGCAGGCCGTAAGCGTTATCGATCAGCAGTGGGATATTGTTCTCTCTCGCGAGTTTGTCCAACTTACGCACTTCCTCATCGGTCAGTACGTTACCCGTAGGATTGGTAGGGCGAGAAGCGCAGATAGCCGCGACCGAGTCATCAACCTTGAGTTGTTCAAAATCGACGTGGTATTTGAACTGGCGGTTCTCTAGTAACTCGATCTCTGGGTGGTAAGAGATAAAGATATCATCATCAATACCCGCGTCGCCGTAGCCGATGTATTCCGGTGCGATCGGCAGTAGGATTTTCTTGTGCGAGCCATCAGGCTGTTGGCCTGCTAGCAGGTTGAATAGGTAGAAGAAGCCACTTTGACTGCCATTAGTCAGGCTGATGTTCTTTTCGCTGATGTCCCAACCATAGGTCTCTTTCAGCATTGCCGCTAACGACTTGATGAAGCTGTCTTTGCCCTGCGGACCATCGTAGTTGGCGAGGGCGGCGATGAGTTCTCCACTGGCGAGCATATCGGCACTGGCTTGGTTAAAGTAATCGAGCATGGCTGGGATAGCGGCTGGGTTGCCACCACCGAGCATGATTGCGCCAGGAGTGCGCAGGCCATCATTCAAATCATCCATTAAACGAGTGATTCCAGAGTATCGATTAAACTTTTCGCCAAACTTAGAGAACTGCATTACTTATTTTACCTAATTCATTGTGATTGCTTGTTATGTGTGATTAAGGCAGACCTTATGCCTGCCATCAGTGTATTCCTTGAACATACCGCAATGTTTTTGCGACGCATAGCGCCAAATGCTCTAACACGTAAAAAACTTCTATAAAGTTTGGTTAATGAGTGACAGCTTGCTTACTGAACGTACCTTTAGTGATAAAAAAAAAGGAGAAGCCTAAGCTCCTCCTTTGAGTTTCTACGGTTTACTTCAATGAACGTTTATTTCGAACCTGTATAGACAACCAACACCTTGTCGTCTTGGTATTGGCGTTCGAACGCATAGTAGCCCTTGCTGTTACGGATGATGTGCTTGCCTTGCGCAACGGCTGGGTGGCGTTGGCGGAATTGGCCAAACGCTTGCCAGTGTTCTAGCAACTCTGCACGTTCGCCAGTGATTTGATCCCAAGGCATGTCTGAGCGTGTGCCTTGCATAGGGTCGGAACCTGTTGGGCCAAAGTCTCGTGCAATTTCGTCGCCGTAATAGATCTGCACCGCCCCCGGAGCCAGCATCAATGCGTTTGCTGCCTTGGTCTGTTTGGCAAAGTCGCTGCCGTGCTGTGTCC
Organism: Vibrio sp. ECSMB14106; assembly: GCF_000972265.1. Lineage (NCBI taxonomy): Bacteria > Pseudomonadati > Pseudomonadota > Gammaproteobacteria > Vibrionales > Vibrionaceae > Vibrio > Vibrio sp. ECSMB14106. The sequence goes on from NZ_LAUM01000030.1 coordinate 64,615, forward strand.
AGAATAGCGAGGTGTCGTGAGACGATAGGTAACTCAGAACGTTGAATTCGCTGTCGTTGTTGATCTTCTCTGCATAACGAAGATAATCAGCATCGAGATCGGATAGGCATTTAAGCGCCTTAGGTGCGATATCGCTCTGGAATTCAAAATTGATGATCGAATCAAAGCCGTTAGCAAAATAGTCTGATTTGACCACGCTGTGTGCCCATACTTCGCCTGTCATCCAGAAAGGTAAGTCATCCAAGGCCTTGTCTGGGTTGTTCTGCTTCCACTCAGCTAGTGCTTGGTTGGTGCTCTCTTTCAGTTCTGCCCATGCTTCGAGTTCAACGTGTTTAGCGGTATCGACTCTGAAACCATCGACACCATATTCGCGCACCCAATCTGATAGCCAAGTGATGAGGTGGTCACGAGGGGTTTTGAGTTCATCGGTCGCGCTGGTGGACTTGTTGCGATAGAAGTTAGGCAGTCCGGTTGTCTCTGTCGATTCTGTTTTGAAATCGGGCAGGTGCGCCAAAGACATGGTGAGGTTATTGTAACCCGGAGAGTCATAGGCGCCGATATCGCTGCGTAGCCAAACTTTTCCCCACCATTTTTCCCACGCTTCTTTGTCGCTGTAAGAGATGTAGTTGTTGAAGTAGTGCCAGTTCTGACCTTTAGCGGGTTGCCAATCTGTCCAGTTTTCGCCAAGTGTTTGTTTGGCTTCTTCGTCAGTTAGGTTGAGCTTACCAAAATCAAACTCCTGCATGTCGGCAAGCGTTGCATAGCCCGTGTGGTTCATTACCACATCCCAAACAACGCGAATGCCTTTACTGTGCGCGGTATCGATGAAGTTTTTCAGCTCGTCTTCGGTGCCCATGTTGTCATCGAGCTTGGTCCAGTCTTGATGGTAGTAGCCGTGGTAGCCGTAGTGTTTGAAGTCACCGCGATCACCGCCGCCAACCCAGCCGTGGATTTGCTCTAACGGAGACGTTATCCAGATAGCATTAGCACCGAGTGATTCTATGTAGTCGAGTTTTTCGGTTAAGCCTGCCAAGTCACCACCGTGGAAGGTACCGATTTCGTCTTGTCCACCTTGGCTGCGACTATAACTGTTGTCGTTATCAGGATTACCATTATGGAAACGGTCGGTCATTACGAAGTAAACCGTGGCGTTATCCCAACTAAAGTCAGCTTTGGTTTCTGGTTCTACTTTCTCAAGCAGCAGAACACCTTGGCTGTTTTCTGCAGGCTGCATGGTGACGCTGCCATTCGTTACTGTGACTTGTTTGCCTGAAAGAGCGTCTCTTACCACGGTGCCATCATCAAAGGTTTGAGCAACGTCGATGGTGGTTGGCTCGTCACTAGGAACCGGACAAGCAAAGCTTTGTACTTGTTGTTGCTTCGGTTTTATTTGAACCGTCAGCTCATTGGTTTGTGGGTTGAGCGTAAACTGGTAGGTGCTAGCGCGAAAGACCTTGATATCTATTTCAGACTTCTCGGCGCAGTCGTCTAGGCGAAGGGGTTTATTGAATTTGATGCGGTTTTCTTCAGCCAGCGCATAGTTGGTGCCACAGGTATTTTGCGTGTCGCTGATAGAGAAGGTATAGCTACCTTTAGCTAGTTCCTGTTCAGCAATAACAGTGCCTTTACCGGATGATTCGAATACGACAGTGTCGTTATCAATTGTCAGTAATAGGTTGTTGTCACTGGTTTGGCTGCATGCGCTGAGTGCGAGCATTGAAAGCGCGAGTACTGTTTTTTTCATTGTTCCCTTCCCCTGAATAAACAGGTCAGTTATAGCAAACAATGCCCTCTACAGTCTGAGTGCTATTTCATTCAGTTAACCAATAAGACCTCTACAAACAAATGCTTGGTTCACAAAAACAAAAAGGGAAGCTTTCGCTTCCCTTTGGGTGTTTACTGTTAATTACTCAGAGTATGACTTAGAGTAACTGTCTCACTCGTGCTTATTTTGCAGTAGAGAGATGTCAGCAATCTGTAGGAACAGGTTACGTAGGTTGTTCAGTAGCGTTAGACGGTTCTTCTTAAGCGCTTCGTCATCAGCCATAACCATTACGTTATCGAAGAATGCATCAACAGGTTCACGTAGATCAGCCAGCTTGCTTAGGGCTTCTTGGTAGTTGCCTGTTGCGAATGCGGGTTCTAGTGCTTCTGTCATTACTTCAACGTTTTCAGCCAGTGCTTTCTCTGCGTCTTCTTGAAGAAGAGTTAGGTCAATTTCAGCTGGTAGCTCGCCATCGAATTTCGCAAGGATGTTACCTACACGCTTGTTCGCCGCTGCTAGTGCTTCTGCTGCTTCCAGTTCACGGAAGTGAGAAACCGCTTTAACACGTTGGTCAAAGTCAGCTGGCTTAGTTGGACGACGTGCTAGTACCGCTTGAATGATATCAACGCTGAAACCAGCATCTTGGTACCATGCGCGGAAACGACCTAGCATGAAGTCGATAACGTCAGCTTCTACGTTGTCGTTAGTCAGCTTGTCGCCTAGTAGCTCTTTCGCTTTACCGATCAGATCCGTTAAGTCTAGGTTGTAGCCGTTTTCAACGATGATACGTAGTACACCTAGTGATGCACGACGTAGAGCGAATGGGTCAGAACCTTTTGGTGCTTGGCCAATACCGAAGATACCTACGATAGTGTCTAGCTTGTCTGCCATTGCAACTGCTGAAGAGATCCCCGTGCTTGGTAGGTCGTCACCAGCGAAACGAGGCATGTACTGCTCGTAAAGTGCCAGTGCAACTTGCTCGTCTTCACCATCGTGAGTCGCGTAGTGCATGCCCATTACACCTTGTGTATCCGTGAATTCGAATACCATAGATGTCATTAGGTCACACTTAGCCAGTAGGCCTGCGCGCTTAGACTTCTCAACGTCAGCATCGATTTGCTCAGCGATGTAGCCAGCAAGTTCTGTGATGCGGTCTGTTTTGTCCTTAATAGTACCAAGCTGCTTCTGGAAGATAGCTTGGTCTAGCTCGGGAAGACGGTCGATCAGCGGACGCTTACGGTCTGTGTTGAAGAAGAACTCAGCATCAGCAAGACGTGGACGTACCACTTTCTCGTTACCTTCGATAACGTGACGAGGCTCTTTAGACTCGATGTTTGATACGAAGATAAAGTTAGGAAGTAGCTTCTTGTTTTCGTCGTAAACAGGGAAGTACTTTTGGTCACCTTTCATGGTGTAAACCAAAGCTTCAGAAGGTACTTTTAGGAACTCTTCTTCAAACTTCGCTGTAAGTACTACTGGCCATTCAACCAGAGACGTTACTTCTTCAACAAGGTCATCTTCTAGGTCAGCTTTACCGCCAACCGCTGCTGCCGCTTTTTGAGAGTCAGCAAGGATGATCGCTTTACGCACTTCGTAATCCGCCATTACTTTACCGCGCTCTTCTAGGATCGCAGGGTATTGGTCAGCAGAGTCGATTGTGAACTCTTGTTCGCCCATGAAACGGTGGCCACGGATAGTACGAGCAGATGCTACGCCTAGGATTTCGCCTTCAACAAGCTCATCACCTAGTAGTACTGTCAGTGTTTTTACTGGACGGATAAATTGAATGTCTGAGTTACCCCAGCGCATTGCTTTAGGAATTGGTAGGCCAGCCAGTGCTTTCGCAGCGATGTCCATCACCAATTCTTGAACTGGTTTGCCAGCTACTTCTTGTTTGAAAAGAAGCCACTCGCCTTTGTCTGTTTTCAGACGGTCAGCTTGTTCAACAGTGATACCGTTACCGCGAGCCCAGCCTTGTGCCGCTTTCGTTGCGTTGCCTTCCGCATCGAATGCTACTGAGATTGCAGGGCCACGCTTTTCAACCACTTTGTCCGCTTGGCCTTCAGCCAGTGCTGTTACTTTAAGTGCAAGGCGGCGAGGTGCTGCATACCATTTCACGCCTTCGTGAGAAAGCTCAGCTGTTTTAAGACCCGCTTCAAAGTTAGCAGCAAAGGCTTCTGCTAGAGAACGAAGTGCCGTTGGTGGAAGCTCTTCCGTACCCAGTTCAATTAGAAAATTCTTCGCCATGATTACTTCTCCTCGTTTGTCTTTTTACACATCGGGAAGCCAAGCGCTTCTCGTGACGCGTAGTACGCCTCTGCAACAGCTTTAGTCAGGTTGCGGATACGAAGGATGTAACGTTGACGCTCTGTTACAGAGATAGCTTTGCGCGCATCAAGGATGTTGAATGCGTGACCTGCTTTTAGAATGCGCTCGTAAGCTGGAAGCGGCAGTGGCTTCTCAAGCTCAAGTAATTCTTTACACTCTTTTTCGCACTGGTCGAAGAAAGTGAATAGGAAATCTACGTCTGCGTGCTCGAAGTTGTACGTTGATTGCTCAACTTCGTTTTGGTGGAAGATGTCACCGTAAGTCACGTTAGAACCGTCTGGTGCTACGTTCCATACTAGGTCGTAAACTGAGTCTACTTCCTGGATGTACATTGCTAGACGCTCGATACCGTAAGTGATCTCGCCGGTAACAGGTTTACACTCAAGTCCGCCAACCTGTTGAAAGTAAGTAAACTGAGTGACTTCCATGCCGTTTAGCCATACTTCCCAACCAAGGCCCCATGCGCCTAGTGTTGGGTTTTCCCAGTTATCTTCAACGAAGCGAATGTCGTGAACAAGTGGGTCAACACCAAGAACCTCTAGTGAGCCTAGGTACAACTCTTGGATATTGTCTGGCGATGGTTTTAGCGCTACTTGGAATTGGTAGTAGTGCTGCAGACGGTTAGGGTTTTCACCGTAACGGCCATCAGTAGGACGACGTGAAGGTTGTACGTAAGCTGTAGACATTGGCTCTGGGCCAAGTGCACGTAGACATGTCATTGGGTGAGAGGTGCCAGCACCTACTTCCATATCTAGTGGTTGAACAATGGTACAACCGTTTTGTGCCCAGTAATCCTGCAGCGCGAGGATCATTCCCTGGAAGGTTTTGATATCGTATTTTTGCATAGTCAGGTTCGCGCGATTCTTTTAAATGAGTGATAAAAATAACCTCTGAGTATACCGAGATATTCGTAAAGCGAGTAGGGGTAATCTTGTTTAATTAGTGGTCTAAAATGTCGTTTAGTGGATTTTTTTGCCTTTAATGTTTGTTTTTCGGTACAAGTGGATATTTTGATAAGTTTGACACTTGTTTTTGAGTACGTAGGTGATTAGAATCTCGCGGTCTTTGGGGAGTAGCTTACTTATTCATATCCTATTGAATGAGTTCGTCCGTCAACATAATTGATGCAAAATCATCATGGCGTTCGAGGCAACCACCACCTTGGTGGCGCTTAGCAAGACCTTAGACAAGCATCGTGAACCGGGATGGGGCGCGAGGTTTGTCTTTGGTTAAATATAATAATCTCCGTCCCAAATGAGCATGTCGTGAGCGTTTTAGCAATTTCAATTACAACTGTCGCCTTAGCCGAGATCGGTGATAAGACTCAGTTGCTATCTCTTTTATTAGCCAGTCGATATCGCAAGCCGATACCTATCATCGCGGCTATCTTCTTTGCCACCATTGCCAATCATGCTCTTGCTGCATGGCTCGGGGTTGTGGTCGCCGATTATTTATCTCCCGAAGTTCTTAAATGGGTGCTGGTGGTCAGTTTCATTGCGATGGCAGGCTGGATTCTGATTCCGGATAAGTTGGATGACGATGAGCAGATATCAAACCGAGGCCCGTTTGTCGCCAGTTTCATCGCGTTCTTTATTGCTGAGATCGGTGATAAAACCCAGATCGCAACCTCTATTCTAGGGGCTCAATATTCTGATGCATTAACGTGGGTGATTCTGGGTACTACGATCGGTATGCTGCTGGCGAATGTGCCTGTGGTGATCATCGGTAAGCTCTCTGCGGATAAGATGCCTCTTGATCTGATTCGTAAGATCACAGCCTTGTTATTCGTGGGTTTAGCTATCGCTGCGGCTTTCTATTAACAGCTGGTATTGAGTCTTATTATACTCAATCAGTGGAGTAATGTGTTGTAGGTCATACTCTTACAGTATTGTGGGGGTTATCGAGCGAATGGACATATAACTGTCATACTTGTCATGATATTTTAATCTTGTGAGTTAAGAACACGAGGGCATGATTATGTTGACGCGTTATATGGGTATTACTCCACAAAGCCAAAGTTATCTTTTTACCTTTGGTCTTGCACTTACACTATTAGGCATGGTGTTGACGGACATGTGGCTGCCAATGGTCGCGGGTGCCATCATCATGACTGCACTTGCGGTAGAGGCTTGGATTCGGGTCGCGCATATTATTCCGATGCGCAAAGATATTCGAGAAATTCAGCATCAGCTGGAGCATCTGCAAAACAAATCTAGAAATGAATAAACAAAAAGCCGCTCGTACTCTGAGTTCTGTTAAAAAACATAAGGTACGAGCGGCTTTTTTGATACTTGATAGTCGGTGGGGCGTTACGCCTCCAACCCCTTTCTGATCAAATACTGGTACGGCAAAGCTTCAGTCGCTTGGCCGACCAACTGATGATCCATAAACCGACAAAAACTCGGGATGTCACGAGTGGTTGAAGGATCATCAGCTTTTACCAGTAACACATCGCCATCCTGCATGTTTCTAATTGTCTTCCTGACCATCATTACTGGTTCCGGACAACGCAGGCCTTCAGCTTCTAAAGTATGGGTTGCCAGTTCAGGTTTGAATGTCATGGTTTGTATCTCTATATCTATCTAACGAGTGAATAATACGTCTGCAGAAAAAATATGCAATAAGTGCTTGGCAAACAGAATCAATTTCTATAACTTAGTTAACAAGTTGATAACAACTTGAAACAAAGGCAACTAGCTAAGGAGTGGCGATGTTGACAGGATTAGATAGATTAACAATTTATTCGGTTCTCTGTTTTATTTCTTTTTGTGCGTTAGTACTGCGTTCATCAACAGAGACCTCACTGATGCCTATTTTTGGCATAGTAGCAACGATTATTGGTATTTGGGTAGAGATGCGCCGTTGGCAAGGCATAGCCGAAGAGCAAGAGCACTAACCCGAGTACAACAAGCGAATTCCGATACGACAACATTCCGACACTATCCCCAAATTTTCTTGGGCTTCCCCGCGTAATTGCGGGATTTTTTTTATCTAAAGCATGCTATAAACAACTTAGTGACCAATGATAATTGTATACAGCTAGGTAAGTGGCGTGGAATTAGAAGACATCTATCGTAGAGACTTGAATTTACTGGTCGCCTTAAAAGTATTGATTGAAGAGGGCAGTGTTAGCCAGGCTGCGCTTCGTCTTAACCTAAGCCAATCGGCAACCAGCCGAGTATTAGGTCGCTTAAGAGAACTGCTCAACGACCCCCTGTTTACACGTCAAGGTCAGCACCTTATTCCCACCAAAAAAGCACTCGAGATCAGCCAGCGTATTGATCAACCTTTAGAATCATTCCGCCAACTGCTTAGTCCTAGTGCTTTCGACCCTTACTATTGCAGTGAACGTTTTTTGATTGCGACCACTGACTATGCGATGCAAACCATCTTGCCGTATGCATTGCCGAAAATTTATGAACAAGCACCTAATATCTCTTTGGAGTTTGCTCCGTTGCAGCATGAACATTTGTTTAAACAACTCAGTACTGAACATGTCGACATGGCGATTTGTCGTCCGAGTGGCAGCATTGAGCCACTTCATCAAGAAGTACTGGGGCCAGTCGGCGTGTCGTGCTTGTTATCTAAAAATCACCCTTTGGCAGATAGTTCACTAAGCCTTGAGGATTATGTATCTCTGCCTCACGCGATGATCGCGATCAGTGATGGTGTTAAGGCTTTACTCGATAACGCTTTAGCTAATCAGCAGCCTCGAAAAATGGTTCTGCGCGCTTATCACCTTGAAGCGGCATTGGCGATTGTTGATAGAATGCCGTTGGTGATCACTGTACCTGCTGATTTGGCTTATTTGGTGGCTGAACGTTATGACTTAGTCGTTAAACCACTGCCATTTGAATTTATGCCGTTTGACTACTCACTTATCTGGCACTCGCGTTGTGATTCTTCTGCCTCACAACAATGGCTGAGAAGGGTCGTTAAAGAAGAGTGTGGTGAGTTGATTCAAAAGCGTATTGCGGATGTTGGCTTAGGTTAACTGAGGCCTAGCTTTGGTTTACTCGATCGAAATGACAAAAATGCAAAAGGGCTGATTACGATCAGCCCTTTGTTATTCTAGGTATGGAAGTTTAATTCACAATTACAGTTTAATAACTACACGACCAGTGATTTGACCGTTTGTGATGTCATCTGCAGCTTGAATTGCGTCATCTAAAGACACTTCTTTAGTGGCCTGGCCGTAGAAAGACTCAGGTAGCAACTCAGCTAGTTGTTCCCATGCTTTAATGCGTTTTTCACGAGGGCACATTACCGAGTCCACACCTTGTAGGCGAACGTTACGCAGAATAAATGGCATTACCGTTGTTGGTAAGTCAAAACCACCTGCTAGGCCACACATCGCAACCGCGCCGTTGTAATCAATTTGCGCCAATACTTTCGCAAGTACTTTACTGCCTACCGTATCGATCGCACCAGCCCACAGTTGTTTCTCTAGTGGTTTTGCTGGTTCTTCTAGTTCAGCGCGCTCTACAATACGTGTCGCGCCTAGTGATTTTAGTAGTTCACCGTTTGCAGAAGCTCGGCCAGTAACCGCTGCCACTTTATAACCCAGTTGGTTTAGTAGAGTGATAGATACGCTGCCTACGCCGCCACTTGCACCTGTTACTAGGATTTCACCGTCTTCTGGTTTGATGCCTGCATCGACGATAGCTTGTACACAAAGCATTGCTGTGAAGCCAGCAGTACCTATCGCCATGACTTTCTTAGCGTCTAGACTCTTAGGCATAGGCACTAACCAATCACCGTTTAGGCTTGCTTTCTCAGCCATGCCGCCCCAGTGACCTTCTCCAACCCCCCAACCCGTTAAAACAACTTCGTCGCCTGCTTTGTAGCGAGGGTCATCAGATTGTGAAACCACACCAGAAAGGTCGATACCTGGAACCATAGGGAAGTTGCGAACAATGCGCCCTTTACCTGTAATCGCCAAACCATCTTTGTAGTTTAAAGAAGAGTAACTTACATCAACCTTCACATTACCTTCTGGTAATTGAGACTCATCAATCTGAGAAACTGATGCGATAGTTTTTTTGTCTTCTTGGTTTAGTACAAGTGCTTTAAACATGATCTGCTCCGTAGGAGGAATATTAGGAAACTGAAGTAACTTTAGTTGAATCGTTGGAGAAAAAATAATGAAACATCAACATTGAATCTATGCGTTTTGTGCATAGATATAGGTGGTGCTTTTTGTTTTACCAAGTTCATTGAACGAATCGATAGATTATCGGATGCCGAGTAATAAAAAGTGCAGCTATATAAATATAGCTGCACAAAAGATTACCCTTCAAGTATTACCGTCAGTGATCGCTATGGGCGTTCAAATACCGTTGCAATACCTTGGCCTAAACCAATACACATGGTTGCTAAGCCGTATTTCACGTCTTGTGCTTCCATCAGGTTGATTAGGGTCGTCGAGATACGAGAACCAGAACAGCCTAGTGGGTGACCGAGTGCAATCGCACCGCCGTTAAGGTTAACTTTCTCGTCAACCACATCCAATAGACCTAGGTCTTTAGCACATGGAAGAGATTGAGCAGCAAACGCTTCATTTAGCTCAATCACACCCATGTCTTCAACGGTTAGGCCTGCACGTTTAAGTGCTTTTTGAGTTGCTGGTACTGGGCCGTAACCCATGATTGAAGGATCGCAGCCAGCGATAGCCATCGACTTCACGCGAGCGCGAATCTTAAGGCCAAGTGCGTTGGCTTTCTCTTCGCTCATGATAAGCATTGCAGAAGCACCATCAGACAGAGCTGATGAAGTACCTGCTGTTACTGTCCCGTTTGCTGGGTCAAATACTGGGCGAAGCTGAGACAAGCCTTCAACCGTAGTTTCTGGACGAATGACTTCGTCGTAATCCAGAGTGAACAGTGAACCGTCTGCTGCGTGAGCTTCGGTTGGTAGGATTTCGTTCTTGAAACGACCTTCTACTGTTGCTGCTTGAGCTCGAGCATGTGAACGAGCTGCGAAGGCATCTTGGTCTTCACGACTGATGCCATGCATTTTACCTAGCATCTCAGCGGTTAACCCCATCATTCCCGCCGCTTTCGCTACGTGCTTAGACATGCCTGGGTGAAAATCAACACCATGGTTCATTGGTACGTGACCCATGTGTTCGACACCACCGATCAGGCAGATTTCAGCATCGCCAACCATGATAGAGCGGGTCGCATCATGCAGAGCTTGCATAGATGAACCACATAAACGGTTGACCGTCACCGCACCAATCTCAATCGGTAGACCAGCAAGCAAGGCTGCGTTACGTGCAACGTTGAAGCCTTGCTCTAGCGTCTGTTGTACACAACCCCAGTAAATGTCTTCAATTTCGACAGGGTTTACTTCTGGGTTGCGCTCTAAAATGCCTTTCATCAAATGTGCGGACAGATCTTCAGCACGAGTGTGACGGAAAGCTCCACCTTTGGAACGTCCCATTGGGGTGCGAAGGCAATCAACAACAACTACATTATTCATTTTGCTATTCCTTTTCCAAATGTGGGTTACAGAGAACTGGCTTGTTGGCTGTCGTAAAAGCTTTCGCCCTTCGCTGCCATATCAAGCAATAGTTGAGGAACTTGGTACATTGCACCTAAGTCTTGGTAGCCTTTCGCCATTTCAACGAAGTTACCAATGCCCACACTGTCTAAGTAGCGGAATACGCCGCCTCTGAATGGAGGGAAGCCTAAACCGTAAACCAGTGCCATATCCGCTTCTTGCGGTGTCGCGATAATACCTTCTTCTAAACAAAGCACCACTTCGTTGATCATTGGAATCATCACGCGCTGGATAATTGTCTGGTCATCAAAGTCTTGTGGCTGTTGGCATACGTCAGCCAAGATAGGAAGAATGTCTTCAGAGAAAGTCTTCTTTGGGCGACCGCGTTTGTCTACGCTGTATGTGTAGAAACCGCTGCCGTTCTTCTGGCCGTATTTTTCAGCGACATAAAGCGCGTCAATCGCATCACGACCTTCTTTACCCATACGCTCTGGGAAACCTTGCGCCATTACGGCTTGTGCGTGGTGTGCTGTATCTAGGCCCACAACGTCTAGCAAGTATGCTGGCCCCATTGGCCAACCGAACTTACGCTCCATCACTTTATCGATCTTAGTGAAGTCAGCACCGTCGCGTAGCAACATGCTGAAACCGCCAAAGTAAGGGAAAAGTACACGGTTTACGAAGAAGCCAGGGCAGTCATTAACAACAATAGGGGATTTGCCCATCTTCGCTGCGTAAGCGACTACGCGATTAATTGTTTCTTCTGAAGTATGCTCGCCACGGATGATCTCAACCAAAGGCATGCGATGCACTGGGTTAAAGAAATGCATGCCACAGAAGTTTTCTGGGCGTTTTAGAGATTTCGCTAGCAGGTTGATCGGAATCGTTGAGGTGTTTGATGTAAGCACTGTGTCTTCACCAACTAGACCTTCAACCTCACTCAGCACTGCTGCCTTAACTTTAGGGTTTTCTACAACCGCTTCCACAATCACATCTGATTGTTCAACACCTGCATAATGCAGACTTGGAGTAATAGAAGACAGAATGCCTGCCATCTTGAATCCATCTAGGCGACCGCGTGATAAGCGTTTATTCAACAGCTTAGAAGCTTCATTCATACCAAGATCAAGAGACGCCTGTGCGATGTCTTTCATCATCACTGGCACGCCCTTCAATGCTGACTGGTAAGCAATACCGCCGCCCATGATGCCAGCACCAAGTACCGCTGCGCGTTCAGTCGCTTTATTCGCAGATTTACCAGCCTGTTTTGCTAAGCCTTTTATGTATTGGTCATTCAAGAATAGACCAACCAGTGCTTTCGCTTCTTCAGATTTTGCTAGCTTAACGAAGTGTTTACGTTCGATGTCTAGTGCTGCATCGCGATCGCTACGTGCTGCTTCTTCAATAGCAATCACAGAAGTCATCGGAGCTGGGTAGTGAGGTCCTGCTTTTTGAGCCACTAAGCCCTTAGCCATGGTAAAGCTCATCATCGCTTCGAGTTTGCTTAGTGAAAGCGCTGATGTTTTTTGTTTACGGCGTAGCTGCCAATCGATTTTTTCATTTGCAGCGAGAGAAACAGTATTAATTGCTGAGTCTAGTAGTTGGTCTGTATCAACAATCGCATCTAACAAGCCAATCTTAAGCGCTTCATCAGCACGGCATGCTTTGCCTTGCGTGATAATTTCCATTGCGCTGTCAGCGCCGATAACACGTGGCAGGCGCACACAGCCACCAAAGCCAGGCATGATACCAAGTTTGGTTTCTGGTAGACCGATGCTGGTGGTCTTGTCGCCGATACGAAAGTCGGTTGCTAGGACACATTCACAGCCGCCGCCAAGAGCATGGCCACGCATCATTGAAAGAGTTGGTACAGGAAGATCTTCGAGCTTACTAAAGATTGAATTAGCGAATCTTAACCACTCATCAAGTTCTGCTTCTGGCTTAGCGAATAGGCCAAGAAATTCAGTGATGTCTGCGCCTACAATGAACGCGTCTTTGTTTGAAGTTAAGATTAAACCACGTAATCCAACGTGAGCATTTAGAGCATCTAACGCTTTATCTAGTGATTCTAAAGTAGCAAGGTCGAGTTTGTTTACAGAGGCCGGAGCGCAGAAGTTTAGTTCAGCGATACCGTCTTGTAACTCCTTTACCTGTAGGGTGTTAGCTTGGTAAATCATTGTCTATCTCCATGACATACAATCCACGATTGTTTGAGAGAATCTTGTTATCTTTCTAGTATTGTAGAATACCTGGTAAGACCAGTTGCTTTAGTCTGTACCTCTGTTTAGCTAATTTCAATACATTTTTTAAACAATTGTTTAACATTGTGCGATAGCACAGATCCTCTAACCCTTATTATTCACGCGTGATACACTTCGCTGCTCTTATTAATTAAGTTAACGATATGAATGAACAGCCCTATTTAATACCGTCTGCGTCGGCTCAGTTTGAAGAAGAGATAAAAAAGAGCGTCTTTATTACTCATCTTGCTCATACTCCAAGTGTAGAAGCTGCAAAACAGTTCGTAGAGCAGGTAAAGAAAGAGCATTCTTCAGCGCGACATAATTGTTGGGGTTTTGTTGCAGGGCGACCTGAAGACTCAATGCTTTGGGGCTTTAGCGATGATGGTGAGCCCTCAGGTACGGCGGGTAAGCCAATATTGGCGCAATTGTCTGGTTCTGGTGTTGGTGAGTTAACGGCTGTGGTGACTCGTTATTCAGGTGGGATTAAGCTTGGAACAGGTGGCTTGGTTAAGGCTTATGGCGGAGGCGTGCAACAAGCGCTCAAGCAGCTTCAAACTATCGAGAAAAAAATAACCACAAAATTACGGCTAGAGTTAGACTATGGCTTTGTGCCGATCGCACAGTCCATCATGGCTCAGCATCAGGCTGTTGAGGTACAAGCGGATTATGGTGTTCAAGTTGAGCTTATCATTGAGATAGAGCTCCTGCAGGTAGATTCGTTTACCCAGACCATGATCAATAAAAGCGGTGCCAAGGCACTGGTAACGAAAGTTAAAGACAACTAGGAAGTTTGAAGCATTTTGCTTCGTTCAATAGCTCATGCAATTTCGCTCAATTATTCGAATCGTCGGATTATTATTAGCACTTTTTAGTGTATCAATGCTCGCACCTGCGCTCGTCGCACTGATCTATCGAGATGGTGCAGGTGTGCCATTTGTGACGACCTTCTTCGCTCTATTATTTTGTGGAGCGGTTTGCTGGTTTCCAAATCGACGCTATAAACATGAATTGAAAGCGCGTGATGGCTTCTTGATTGTTGTTCTGTTTTGGACGGTAATAGGCAGTGCGGGGGCATTGCCGTTTTTGATCGCCGATAACCCCAATATCTCAGTAACCGATGCCTTTTTTGAATCGTTTTCAGCGTTAACGACGACAGGCGCAACTGTTATTGTTGGCCTCGATGAACTCCCTAAAGCAATCCTGTTTTACCGTCAGTTTCTGCAATGGTTTGGTGGTATGGGTATCATCGTATTAGCCGTGGCTATCCTTCCTGTTCTGGGCATTGGTGGTATGCAGTTATATCGTGCCGAAATCCCCGGTCCGGTAAAAGATAGCAAAATGACTCCGCGTATTGCTGAAACGGCAAAAGCGTTGTGGTACATCTATCTCAGTTTAACCATTGCTTGCGCGGTGGCGTTTTGGCTTGCAGGAATGAGTTTCTTTGATGCAATCAGCCATAGCTTCTCAACCATTGCGATTGGCGGTTTCTCGACTCACGATGCGAGTATGGGTTATTTCAACAGCCCTGCTATCAACATGATTACCGTCGTGTTCCTTCTTATATCTGCGTGTAACTATTCATTACACTTTGCAGCGTTTGCCTCCGGTGGTGTACATCCCAAATATTACTGGAAAGATCCTGAATTCCGGGCTTTTATTTTTATTCAAGCGGTGCTGTTTTTAGTTTGCTTCTTATTATTGCTTAACCATAATTCTTATGACTCGTATTACGATGCTTTTGATCAGGCTTTGTTCCAAACGGTGTCTATATCTACAACTGCTGGTTTCACTACCACTGGTTTTTCTGAGTGGCCATTATTCTTACCTGTTCTGCTTTTGTTCTCTTCTTTTATAGGGGGCTGTGCAGGTTCAACAGGCGGTGGCATGAAAGTCATTCGAATCTTATTGCTCACACTTCAAGGTGCTCGTGAAATGAAGCGTCTTGTTCACCCGCGTGCTGTCTATACCATCAAAGTTGGTGGTTCGGCGTTACCACAACGTGTCGTTGATGCGGTTTGGGGCTTCTTTTCTGCATACGCATTGGTTTTTGTGGTTTGTATGTTGGCTCTTATTGCTACGGGGATGGATGAGCTAAGCGCTTTCTCTGCTGTGGCGGCAACATTGAATAACCTTGGTCCTGGTCTTGGCGAGGTTGCAATGCACTTTGGCGATGTTAATGACAAAGCAAAGTGGGTATTGATAGTGTCTATGTTGTTTGGCCGTTTAGAAATATTCACCTTATTAATTTTATTGACCCCTACGTTTTGGCGTAGCTAAGGACATATTGTGGCAAAAGCTCTATTTTTGTATTCAAGCCGTGAAGGCCAGACCAAGAAAATCTTGAACTATATAAAAGAAGAAATGAATGAGTTCGAATGTGAGCTTCAAAATCTGCACTCTATTACTAGTGTCGACTTTGCTCAATACGACAGAGTCTTGATTGGCGCATCTATTCGTTATGGCCACCTTAATAAGAAGCTATATCAGTTCATTGATGCCAATCTTACTCAACTGCAATCAAACAAGGTCGCTTTCTTCTGCGTTAACTTAACGGCTCGTAAAGAAGACCAAGGTAAAGATACCCCTGAAGGTAGCGCTTATATTAAGAAGTTTCTTCTTAAGTCACCGTGGCAGCCAACTTTGATCGGTGTATTCGCGGGGGCTCTCTATTACCCTCGTTATAACTGGTTCGATAAAACCATGATTCGCTTCATTATGAATATGACAGGTGGCGAAACGGATACAACCAAGGAAGTCGAGTACACAAACTGGGAAAAAGTCTCTTTATTCTCTAAGAAACTACAAGAGATGTAAGAGAAAGCCTACTTTTGAGGCGTTTTGAGTTCTTTTTAATCGAACAATCAAAAAAGTAAGAAAAACTTCAAAAAGGGCTTGCCAGTGT
>NZ_LAUM01000031.1:0-76387 GCF_000972265.1 Vibrio sp. ECSMB14106
CTTCACGTCACCCCTTATTCCATAAGGGGTTTTCATGATCTTGCCCTGCCTGATTAAGCCTTCAAGGTAAGCCAACAGCACAACCTAAATTTAGAACGCGTAGTTTGCGTCAACAAGTTCACTGACTTCAACTTTGTTTACCTCTGCACGTGCTTCAAGCCATTGTGCAACTTGTAACTGCTCTATTTCTGTTACTGAACGGTAGCGTTCAACCGAACACAAGAAACCTTCAAATAACTCTAAACCACCGCCTCCAAAGCACAGGTTAAGGCTGTCGATAAAGTCGACAAACTCATCAATGAACACATCATATTGGTCAAAATCAGTCATCGATGTAGTGCAGCTTACTTCAAAACCTAGAATAGCGAATTCACCCAAATATAGCTTTTTGCGTAAGCGACGATTTTTATTTTCGATTTTATCTAATTTCATAACTGTCTCTCTTTACTTTTAATAAGGCACTTATACACAGTTCCTAATCAATCCCCAAGAGTTTTGTATTACACGAAGGCCTTCCGAGTAAAAATTGTTCTACATAAACAAAACCTTAATCAAAACTATAAAAATCTGTCACCTAACTGCTTCACGATTAGTCACACATTGATCAAAGCGATTTACTCGTTAGTAAGTGGCTAGATCATTCATGGACAACGAATAAATACAATCAATAGGAATCAGTACAGATGAGCAAGGAAACATTTGATAGCACTCGTTTCAACAAGAGCACAAATAAACCTTTCGAAGAAGTTTTAGACGCCAATCTATCGAGAAGGAACATATTGAAAGGCGGCTTAGGTATTAGTGCAATGACCGCATTTGGTGTGTTTGGACTTTCCGGGTGTAACTCTTCTAGCTCAAGTATTCCAGCAGGTAATGGTTCAGGTGTATCAAGTGCAATGCTGAACTTCGATTCCATTCCAGGATCACTAACCGATGCAGTCTCGGTTCCACAAGGTTACATAGCGCAAGTATTAGTACCATGGGGGACACCTCTAAATGCACAAGGTAGTGCATGGAAAGATGACGGCAGCAACACAAGTGAAGAACAGTTAAATGCTCTAGGTATGCACCACGATGGTATGCACTTCTTTCCTTTAAATGACAGAACTACAAACGGCTTATTGTGTATCAACCATGAATACATAGACTCGATGGCGCTGCACCCAAGTGGCCCAACCGTAGAAAGTGGTGTACGTACTGTTGTAGATGAGGTACGTAAAGAAATTAATGCACATGGCGTATCAGTTGTTCGAATTCAACTCGAAGACAACATGTGGAAACTGGTTGATACTGATCCACTCAACCGTCGCTACACAGGTGCGACGACTATGGACTTGTCTGGCCCTGTCGCACATACCGCTCACACCGTGACTCGCTTCTCCCCTGATGGCAGCCAAGCACGCGGTACATTGAACAACTGTGGTAATGGTTTCACACCATGGGGCACTTACTTAACGTGTGAAGAAAACTGGCCAGGTTACTTCGTTAATGCAGGTGTTCGTACTGAAGAGCAAGATCGTATTGGCGTCGATGACAAAAGTACACGTTACTTGTGGGACACTCTCGCTGGTAACACAGAAGAACGTTTAGATGAATTTACCCGCTTTAATGTAGAGCCGACAGGCGCAAGCGCAATGGACGATTACCGTAACGAAGCGAACGGCCACGGTTACATTGTTGAAATCGACCCATATACACAGAACTCTCGAGCGAAGAAGCGTACTGCACTAGGTCGTTTCCGTCACGAAGGTTGCACTTTTGGTAAACTAGAAAAAGGTCAACCCGTTGTCTTTTACTCAGGACACGATTCTCGTTTTGAGTACCTATACAAATTTGAATCGGCAGCAGGCTGGGATCCAGCAGATGCGAATCCATCAAACCGTTTAGCAACCGGTGATAAATACATGGATGAAGGCACGCTTTATGTGGCACGTTTCAATGAAGACAGCTCAGGTACTTGGTTACCATTGAATCTAAATAGCATTACGTTAGCTGGCGGGACTTTGGCAGACCATTTCAACTCTTTGGCTGAGATCATCATAAACACTGCGGGTGCTGCGGACCTCGTTGGTGCAACACCAATGGATCGCCCAGAGTGGTGTACCGTCGATCCATACACAGGCTCTGTATATCTAACACTAACCAACAACACCAAACGCACCAATGATACGAACGCAGCAAACCCACGTTTAAACAACAAATTTGGTCATGTGATTCGTTGGGATGAAGGTGAAGCAGCAACAGACTTCACTTGGGATATTTTCTTATTTGGTTCACCAGCCAATGGCGATACAGACATTAACCGTTCTGGATTAACGGACCTGAACCAATTTGCTAGCCCAGACGGCCTAGCGTTTGACGCTCGTGGCATTTTGTGGATTCAAACCGATAACGGTGCTGACGAAGTGACAGGCTACACCAATGATCAAATGCTGGCAGTCGTACCCTCTAAATTGACGGATGAAAATGGAAATCAAGCAGTAATTACAAAGGACAACCAAGCAGAGTTAAAACGCTTTTTTGTTGGTCCAAACGGTTGTGAAGTAACAGGTTTTACCATCAGCCCAGACTATAAGTCATTGTTTGTAAATATTCAGCATCCGGGAAACTGGCCATACAGCAATAATGCAGCAGAGGAGACTCCGTCAGGTATGTCGGTGCGTCCTCGTGCAGCAACGGTTGTGATTCGTCGTGAAGATGGCGGTGAAATAGCGGTTTAAGATCAGTTAAAAACTCTTGTCTAACAATATAAGCTAAAGAGTCAAGTTATAGGCAAGTAATAACAAAAAGAGCGATAAGGCCAAAGCCCTATCGCTCTTTTGATATTCTATTGATTAGCTTGTTCTGTTAACTCACAAGCTATCGTCATAAGGAAGAATGGCGAATGGCCTTTGTTCGTTATCGCTAACTAAAGCTAACTAACGAACAACCACACACCAACGCCCATCATCAGCGTACCAGCAATGCGGTTCATCAACTTTACGTTGTCTGCCTTGCCTAGCATATGCTTAAGGCTCTTCCCGCCTGTCGCGTACAAGGTCATGCAAACGAATTCAGACACCAGAATAATAGAAACTAAAATGAACAACTGCGGCGCTAAATCGATTTTGCTGTTAATGAAAGGAGGCAATAACGAAATCATAAACGCCCAACCTTTCGGGTTAGCAATCGCAGTAACAAAGCCTTGAACTACCAAGTCCCAATCATTGTTTACTTGAGTCTCTAGATTATCAGTACTGATCGCCAACTTACCTCTTGAACGCCACATTTGTACACCCAAGTAGAACAAGTAACCTGCGCCGATAAATTTAAACCCAGTAAACAGCCACGGGTAATTGAGCATGATTGACGCAATGCCCAATACAGCAGCAACTGACACAACAGCTACACCGGCCAGTTCGCCGATCATCATCCATAATGTGCGCTTGTATCCAACACTCATTCCTAGTGTCAACGCCAGAGTCATACACATACCGGGCGTGATTGACACAAAGAAAAACGTGGGAATAAAAGCCCAAAGTAGTGCGCTATCCATATTATTACCTTATCGACTTATTTTTATTGTATGGCTGTTGTTTCTTAAGCGGGCTTAAAACGAAGCGATGTTGAAACGAAGCAGTAATGACAATAAACAATATTGCGAACAATACAAACAAAAAGAGCCACATAACAGTGACTCTTTTCAATTCACCGACCGTAATTACTTACGACGATTTTTAATTCGCTTCATCATAGTCAAACGACGTTCAGCGCTTGCTTGATCTTGCTGGTCTTCGTTCGCGTTGTTCTTACGACCTTGGCGGTTTTTGTAAGCCGACTTAGTGTTCAGCTTTTCAATGTAAGCATCACGCTTCTTCGGTTCGTAACCCGGTTGCTCAACACGGCGAATACGCTGTTGAATCAGTGTCTCAACTTGAACAACCGTCAGCTCTTCTTCGCGGTTAACGAAAGACACAGCGTGACCTTGCTTACCAGCACGACCTGTGCGGCCAATACGGTGAACGTAATCTTCCGCTAGAAAAGGCATGTCGTAGTTAATCACGTGTGGTAAGTCTTCAATATCCAGACCACGAGCCGCAACGTCAGTTGCCACCATCACACGTGCTCTGCCTTCTTTAAAGTCATCCAACGCACGACGACGAGCGCTTTGCGCTTTATCACCGTGACACAGTACCGCTTTAATACCGTCAAGCTTAAGCTCTTTAACTACATCGTTCGCAGTTTCTTTGTAATTCACGAACACAAGCACTTGGCGCCAGTTTTTGCGGCCAATCAGCTCAGAAAGTAGCTCTGTTTTACGCTCTTGGTCAACTGGGTACACTACGTGACCGACAGTCGCAGCCGTTGAGTTTTCGCGCTCAACACTAATACGTTTAGGTTTGCGTAGAATATCAACCGACAGTTGGTTCAACTGAGTAGAAGTCGTTGCAGAGAACATCATGATTTGCGGCGATGTTTCTACATCCAACATAATTTTACGAACGGCATTGATGAAGCCCATATCAAGGATACGGTCAGCTTCATCAAATACTAGGAATTCTAGGTTAGCAATAGACACGTTACCCGCTTCTAAGTGCTCTTCTAAACGGCCAGGTGTTGCAACCAAAATATCCACACCCAGTTCTAGCTGGCGAACTTGTGAAGACATCTTGTTACCACCGTAAACCGCTGAAACACTTAGTTCAGTGTATTTAACGTAGTCTTTGATGTTTTGAGCGATCTGCGCAGCAAGCTCACGAGTTGGAGCTAGAATAAGGCCGCGAGCCGTTCCTCGAGATGCTTTTTTACCGCTGTTCAGTAGGTGCTGAATAACAGGCAATGAGAATGCCGCTGTTTTACCCGTACCAGTTTGAGCAGTAGCAAAAATATCATGGCCTTTACGAGCCATTGGAATTGCTTTTTGTTGAATTGGAGTGAGTTTTTCATAACCACACTCAGTCAACGCTTTGACTAATTCAGGAGCAAAACCTTGAGAAGAAAATGACATTGTTACGGGTTCCTTAAGCAGACAGCCTACATTCTTATTTCAGCCGAGCACTATAAAGTAATTAGAGTGATTTATCTCACATTTATCGTGACATAACGCAAACTTTCTCATTTAATCCGGTGTTCACCTCACCATCCGCGAAGCAAACACCAGAATCATCGTTTCAAACAGGATAATTGTTCTATTTGATGCCACACAGCTTGAGTAAAATCTGTTCCAGATCGCCCCAAGGCATAAGCTGCGAGTCAATCACTTCCAGTCGAGATTCAAAACCATCGAGCGTGATTTCATTGACTGACACAACTTGATTCGCCACATTGAATGCGTAGCAACCTTGGTCAGTATTCACCACGGCTTTTACACGCTCAGCCGTTAGATCCGACAACATTGAGAAGAGCGCATCGAAATCAAACTTATACTCGGCACCAAACAGCCAACCGCAACTAAAGTAGCCTTGACCTTTATTCTCTTTACGGATGAACGCTTCACCGGGAGGAAGTTGGAATTGAGGCTCTTGTTCAGCGTGATCGTGATGATGCGCTTCAATATGGGATGAAGCACTGCCATACACTCTTTCAATGTCCAACACTTCCAATGGCACTTCACCATCGTGAATCAGCTTATGAAATACTTTGGCTGGCGTTTGATCCGTTACCCAATCGTTAAATACATCGATGTCTTCAGAATGAACAAGATCGACTTTAGTACCAAGAATTACATCGGCACTGTCTAGCTGGTCATTAAAGTTCTGATTAGAGGTGTATTTTTCGTTGGATAAGTTACGCGGATCAACCAAACCTAGCGTAGCTTTAAGATCAACGTATGGCATGTACTGCTCTGAAGTCAGCGTCGCTATCACTTGCTTTGGATGACCAAGCCCAGTTGGTTCAATCAGCAAACGGTCTGGTTTTTGACGTAACAATGCATTAATGCCAACCGACATAGGTACGCCCGCAGTACAACACATGCAGCCACCCGGCACTTCTTTAATCAAAGCACCTTGATCTGTCATCAATGCGCCGTCAATACCGATTTCGCCGAACTCATTAACCAGAACAGCCCAGTTTTCATTCTCAGGTTTATTTTTTAGCAGGTTCAAGATGGCTGTCGTTTTACCAACACCCAAGAAACCCGTAATGATGTTTGTAGGAACTTTTTTGGTCATATCAGTTCTCCTTTTTAAGGGAGTATATACTCAATCACTAAAAAGTTGACCCCAATCGATTGTTTATACCAATCACAGTAAGTAAGTGATCAGAAATAGCGCAGGAAAAAGGCTTGAGAACAAGGCGTAATTTTTTGATAAGTAGTTATTCTACAATAAAAAATTATAACGCAGTTATCGAGCGTTTTAACCAGCTAGGATGACCAATTATTTACTACGATTGGTATTACACTGAGAATAGTTAATGGGGAGGTGTCTTTAATATAATCAAAAAGATAATTTGTAGGGATATAAAGCGGGAAAGTTGAGGCACCAAACGAACTAAAGGCGTACTTTATCAGTACGCCTCACCCTCGTTACTCAATCGTGAGTTCGCGAATCAGGAAGTCTTAAACATCGACCTGAACATTTAACGAGGAACTAAACGTTGTCTTTGAGTCCGTCCAAATTGTGTGTAAAACCTCATTTCTCCTTGCGGTTCGTTATGTTGCTTTACGATTTAACTATGGTTCATTTTTGAGGAGATTCAAGCTACCACCAGATAATTGCGCAAAATTGTGACGGTGATTCCACTATTGCTCATATGTTTCATTTATGAAACGAACATATACCATAAATGAAATTCAACTTTTCATCTTTGTTGCTATAGGATATTCAGAGGAAGCGTATAATTTGTGCATACTCACCTTATCAACTCAGGAACCTTACCTCTATGACCAGAAGAGAGAAAATAAAGCAGTCCTTATTAGCTAAAATGCCAAGGGATGCTATTAGCCAATTTCTCTCTAGGGATAAGACACCCGCTTCGGTTCTCTTTCTTTCTTGTACCGTTGGTGTGCTTGCCGGCGTTGTTGGTACTTACTTCGAAGTTGCCGTTCATTTCATATCAGAGACTCGAACTGATTGGCTGAAAGATGAAATTGTTCACCATTTACCACTTTGGCTTGCAGCATTCCTTATCAGTGCTGCATTTGCCTTTATCGGTTATTTCCTCGTGCACCGCTTCGCTCCCGAAGCTGCAGGTTCAGGTATCCCTGAGATCGAAGGCGCAATGGATGGCATGCGGCCTGTTCGCTGGTGGCGAGTGCTGCCAGTAAAATTCTTTGGTGGTATGGGTGCATTAGGCTCGGGGATGGTGTTAGGTCGTGAAGGACCTACCGTTCAAATGGGCGGTAGCATCGGTCGAATGATCACAGACATTTTTCGAGTCAAAGATGACGATACTCGACATTCATTGCTCGCTTCAGGTGCCGCAGGCGGTTTAGCCGCCGCATTCAATGCTCCATTGGCCGGAATTATGTTTGTCGTCGAAGAAATGAGACCACAATTTCGCTATTCACTCATTTCAATCAAAGCGGTCATTATCTCTGCAATCTCTGCCAATATTGTTTTTCGTTCAATCAATGGTCAGTCCGCTGTTATCACAATGCCTCAGTATCAACCGCCAGAATTAGATGCGCTTTGGTTATTCTTGTTATTAGGAGTACTGTTCGGTTTGTTTGGTGTCACTTTCAATAGACTGATTACGCTTTCCCAAGACCTGTTTGTAAAGATTCATAAGAACGACCGTAAACGCTACCTAATCACCGGGACCCTGCTTGGTGGTTGCTTTGGTTTATTACTGCTGTATATACCTGAATTAACTGGCGGTGGTATTGGCATCATTCCGAACATTACTAATGGTAATTATAGTACCAACGTACTACTACTCATTTTCTTAGGGCGTGTTCTCACCACACTACTTTGTTTCGGATCTGGTGCGCCAGGGGGTATTTTTGCACCTATGCTAGCGCTTGGGACTCTCTTTGGTTACGCGTTTGGACTTATCGCTTTGGCATTCTTTCCTGAGTTGAATATTGAACCAGGTATGTTTGCGATTGCCGGCATGGGCGCCTTATTCGCGGCAACGGTGCGTGCGCCAATTACAGGTATATTATTGGTGATTGAAATGACCAATAACTACTACCTCATTCTCCCTCTGATCATCACCTGTTTAGGAGCGGTTATCATTGCTCAGATGCTAGGTGGTCAGCCAATTTATACTCAGTTATTGAATCGCACGTTGAAAAACGAAAAGCTACGACAACAAGACCTTCCTCCACAAGAAGAAACTCTATCGCGATAAGAACGACAAATCGAATGAGACGACCAATCCTAAAGCACAGATTAGTCGTGCTTAATGTCCCGATTTCGCATCAAAGTAAAAAAAGCAAACGTTATACTTGCTATTATCCTCTCAAACTTCTCTGAGTGCCCAATGACATCCTGTGACGGCACAATTGAACGTTGTCGTTAGATTATACGTTCTAAAATCAATTGAGCTGGAGCAAATCGTTGAACTGGAAAAGGTTAACCCAAGTAAAAAATGTGCCGCCATCTCAGGCGTCTTTAGCACTTGGAATAATTGGACTAGGACAAGCTTGGGCTTTATATGTTCCAGGTATTGGTGAAATCATTCGCCCCTACCTTGCTTCATTTGGCGGTTTGTTACTACTGCCCGTTCTACTCCGTTATCTAACAAGCTTTAATACCTTTTTAAATGATATCCGCCACCCGTTAAGTGGAAGCTTAATGGCACCGATGAGCATGGCGCTTCTAATTCTGTGTGACTATTTAGCTGAAATATCGCCAGTTATTGCCTATCCAATTTGGTTCTGTGCACTATTACTGCATTTTACCATGATGGTGTTGTTCTTTAGCTTTCAGATCATCAATTTCAAAATGTCGAATATTGTCCCGAGTTGGTTTCTTTATCCTGTAGGTTTAATTAGCAGTTCACTGGCGGGAACACAATTTGGCCATACGGTGTTTTCTGAAACACTCGCAACGACATGTATTACTATCTATTTCTTCATGCTTCCCGTAGTACTGTATCGCTTGGTTTTCGAAGGAAATCTTCCTCGTAGAGCAAGGCCAACACTCGCCATTATGGCAGCACCTGTGAACTTATCTTTAGCCGCTTATTTAGTCAATTTCGATAGTCCAGACCCGATACTAACAGGCGCTTTGGCTGGTATCGCCATCACCATGACACTGCTGATTTACTTGTGCTACATTCGCTTAATGCGCTTGAAATTCCAACCTTCAATTGCTGCGGTGACCTTTCCATCGGTAATAAGTGCTATTGCTATGCATCGCTTAACCACATTTTTCGGCACTGAATATCCACAATGGTATTGGCTACACAAGTTTGGCTTCTTTGAACTTACCATAGCTACAATATTGGTTATTTGGGTGGCTGGCGGTTACATAAAAATGTATTGGCCAGAGTGTTTTGATTCTGATTATACGTCTCAAAAGATCAAACGTTCTTAAATCGTTCGCCTGAAGCGCCTATTTGATAAAACGTCCCCCCATTTCCGGTTTAGGCAGAATGAACCAAACGAAAAAAAGCCTCACACTGTGAGGCTTTTTAATGGGCAAAGTTTTTAATAGAACAGACCTTACGATTAGAAGTTAGCGTGAGGGCCAAATACTTCGTAGTGTACGCGTGAGCGGTCAACGTTAAGTGCGTCTAGTTGTTCCACAATGTTCTTCATGAAGCCAACCGGACCACAGATGTAAAAATCACTCTCATCAAACCCTTTAGTATCCGAGATAGACGCTAGATCCATTTGACCGTGATATGTGTTGTCACATGCAGATTCATCTTTGTTCATGTACCACGTTTTCACTTCCCAACCTTTGTCGGTAATAATATCTTTAACACGAGTCGTGAAAGAGTGTTGGCCTACGTTCTCACAAGCGTGAAGGTACAGTACTGGCTCGTTTTTATCTTCCGTGTTTAGGAACTCAAGCATAGACTGCATCGGCGTGACACCAACACCTGCAGAGATAAGCGTTACTGGCTTGCTGCGCTCTTGATACATGAAGTCACCTGCTGGTGCGTATAGGCTAATCTCATCACCAACAGCAACCGTATCGTGTAGGTGGTTAGATACAACGCCCTGTGTCTCTTGACCTTGTCCTTCACGTTTAACAGAAATACGGTATTGCTTGCCGTTTGGCTTATCAGAAAGTGAGTATTGACGAATCTCGCTGTATTGAGAGCCTTCCGGTTTCACTTCGATACCGATGTATTGACCTGGTGTGTAATCCAGAACTTCACCGCCGTCTTGTGGCTGAAGGATAAAGCTAGTTACTAGCGCTGACTCTTCAATTTTGTCTGCAATCACAAACGCACGTGCTGCTTCCCAACCACCTACCGCTTGCTTACGCTGTAGGTAAAGTTCAGCTTCACGATCGATGAATACTTGCGCTAAGAATAGGTAAGCGGCTGTCCATGCTTCTTCCACTTCTGGCGTAAACGCGTCAGCAGCTAATTCACGTAGTGTTTCAATCAGGTGTAAACCAACAATTTGGTAGTGCTCTGGTTGAATGTTAAAACTGGTATGCTTTTGTGCGATACGTTCAACCGCTGTGGTTAACGCTGCAAGGTTTTCAATATTTTTTGCATAAGCCGCAATAGCTTCAAACAGTGCCACACCTTGGCGACCTGTTCTTTGGTGAGTCATATTGAAGATATCTTTCAATTCCGGGTTATGCGTGAACATACGTTGATAGAAGTGTTGAGTTAAAGCAGGGCCTGCGCTCTCAAGTAGAGGAATCGTAGATTTGATGATTTCGATATGTGCATTGTTAAGCATGAATTTACTCCGAACACTGAGCCTTATGACCTATATGTCATTTTGACTACTAAAAAATTAAGAATGACTTATCGATTTTCTGAAACCTTAGTTATTTTTAGAAACTGAGTTATTTTGACTCGTTTTCATTTCAAAAAATCGCGAAACCTGATTAATGCCACCTGATTGATTGAGATCAATAATAGTCTGTTTAATCAGCGCTATAATTGGGCTTCGATGCCTCTTTTGCACAATCAGTGCCAATTTTATCAATCCCCGTCATTACTGGTTTTATTTTCAAAATCCATCTTATAAAAACGTCAAAAAGACCTTTTTTTTAAGTCAATAAGACTCTACTATGTAGATAAACATACAGTTAGAGTTTTTTATGCAAGATATCTCCGCATCTACCCTCATGGAAATGACCATTGGCCTCGCAAGTGGTGTGAATGATCAAGATCGTTTCAATCGCCTCATCGATGCCATTCGCAAAACCATAACGTGTGATTGTGTCGCGCTTTTAAGCCTTCAAGGCGACACGCTAGTACCCATCGCAATGCAAGGGCTCAGCCGAGATACATTCGGTCGTCGCTTTATCATTTCAGAGCACCCGCGGTTTGAAGAGATCTGCGCGTCTCGCTCTCCTGTTCGTTTCGATGCTGACAGCTCCCTACCCGATCCTTTCGATGGTTTGCTTATTGACCATGATGGCGATTTACCAATGCATGCTTGTATGGGCTTGCCTTTGCTATTTGGCGACAAGCTATTGGGCATTTTGACCCTAGATAGCTTGAAACCTGATGTCTTTGCGAATATTCCAGCGCGCAACCTTGAGGTGCTGGCAGCTATTGCAGCCTCAACGATGCAGATGGCGCTGACTTTCTCGCAACTTGAACATCAAGCAAAACAGTCAAAGCAGTTATTGGAAGAGTTAAATGTAGAGGCGTGGGAACGAGATGGCGGAGAACTGATCGGTAAAAGCGATACTATGATGGCGCTTAAGAATGACATTGCGATTGTTGCGCCTTCAGAGTTCAATATCCTAATTCACGGTGACACGGGGGTTGGTAAAGAGCTCGTGGCTCGTACTTTGCACCATCAATCTCAACGTAAGCGTAACCCACTCGTCTACGTAAACTGTGCTGCTATTCCTGAAAACTTAGTAGAAAGTGAACTGTTTGGTCACGTTCGTGGCGCGTTCACTGGCGCAGATAAAAACCGCTTAGGTAAGTTTGCTTTGGCCGATGGTGGCACACTGTTCCTTGATGAGATTGGTGAATTGCCTTTAGCTGCGCAAAGTAAGCTACTGCGTGCGCTGCAAAATAACGAAATTCAACCTGTTGGCCAAGATAACATTCAAACCATTGATGTTCGTGTATTAGCCGCGACCAACCGAGACTTAAAACAAGAAGTCGAAGATGGCCGATTTAGAGCCGATTTATATCACCGGTTGAGTGTTTACCCTATTGCTGTGCCCGCACTAAAAGATCGTGGTGACGATATCAGCTTGCTTGCGGGTTTCTTCCTAGAACAAGTACGCCGTAAACTTGGCATCAACCAAGTGAAATTCCGCTCTGATGTTCTAGTATTTCTCAATCGTTATGGTTGGCCAGGTAACGTGCGTGAACTTGAGCACGTGATCAGCCGCTCAGCATTGAAAGCGTTAGCGCGTAGCACCAATAAAAACCTGGTGACAATTACCAAAGAAGATTGTGGCCCACTCGACCAAGATCAACCGATCGCAACCACACAAGCGAAGACGACACCGCTATCGACACCAACGATCGATCTCTCGGAAGGGTTGCGAGGAGCAACAGATGACTTTCAACGCAGCATCATTACTGAGGTGTTAGAAAACGCCAACTTTAACTGGGCGCAGGCAGGGCGAGTGCTGAAAACAGACCGAGCAAACTTAACTCGACTCTCTAAACGTTTAGGGCTAAATGTGGCTAAGTCTCACACGATCGAACGGACAAAATAGATATTAGCGGTTTGTTGCGAGCATCTGGCAATACTTGTGTATATAATGCTGCAAATTGTAACGCTAATTTTAAATATGTAGAGAGAGTTATGAAGTTTATCCGTTGGTTTTTAGGTCGTGTCATCTTACTATTGAATTTTATCTTCAGCCCACGTGGTGTGAAACGTTCTCAGGAAGAGCAAAGCAAAGTGAATGAACAAGCAAAAACGCACACGTTATACCAATTCGAAGCATGCCCGTTTTGTGTAAAAGTGCGCCGTGCCATGAAACGTCAATCGGTTCAATTCGAACTTCGTGATGCAAAAAACAATGAACAACATCGTGCAGAGCTTGAAGCTGGTGGCGGTCGTGTGAAAGTGCCTTGTCTACGTATCGAAAAAGATGGCAAAACTGAGTGGATGTACGAATCTTCAGATATCGTGACTTACTTAGAAAAGCAGTTTGCATAAGCAATTAAGCGACAAAAGCCAGATACAAAAAATCCCTCGAATGTGAGGGATTTTTTATGTCTATTATTTGGTGCTAGTCGTTTAAATTAGGAGCAAAAGCTCAAATGACTATTTCGCCACAATCAGCATCAGCTCTACACGGCGGTTACACGCCTTACCTTGTGATGAAGCGTTGGTACAAGCCGGGACATACTCACCAAAGCCACGAGTATAAATAGAACGACTAGAAACGTAGTTACTCTCTAATCGAGCTTTCACTTCTTTTGCACGCTTCTCTGAAAGAGGATCATTGATTTGATCAGTACCTGTGTTGTCGGTATGACCTTCAATCACAACATCGATATCTTGGCGTTGAGATAAGTAACTCCCCAACGTATCTAACCATTGGTTATACGCAGGTTCGGGGTATGCAGAACCTGTTTTAAAGTTCACATGTTGTTCAAGCTTTACCATCACATGGTTGCCAGGTAAAACTTCGAAATCGATTCGATTTTGTCTTAAAAAGACTTCCAACGGATCATTGGTCGACACGCCACGTCCGTAGTTGGTAGTGATGGTTCTTTGTTGATGAGTGCTGCTCTGAATCGAGTATCCACGATTACTTGCTACATGAGTCGCTTGAACCTCACCCCATTCAGGATGGATAAGATCGTAATCCGTTTGCGGTGCAGTCTCTAGCATTCCACCACCTAACATACTTGTTGGTAACGTCGTTTCACAACCAGCCAAAGCTATGCTTAACATTATCGCTAAATATCTCATTACTTCACCAACCACTTATGCAGATAACCATTCACTAATGTCTATATCGGCACCGAGGGAAAAACTTTAGACAAAAAAACGCACATCAAAAAAGTGCTTTTAATCACAGTTAACCATCAACCGGCCTGCCATCACTCGCTTGTTTGAATTGTTTGCATTTATTTACCTTATAATTGTTTTCCAATTCGTACTAAATAGTTAGAATCTCACGACTTCTTAACACTAGAGTAAACATTATGTTTAAACCATTTGCTAAATTCATTACAGCACTCGCAGCCGTACTTATTATCGCGGGTTGTAGTGAAACAGACGAGCCACAGAAAGGTGTTCAATACGAAGCGCTTCCTACTGCTCTAACAGAATTGAACCTATCTCCGGTCACTGAGATTTTCTCTCTTAACTGTGGTCATTGTCGTAAAATGGAAAGTGCTATTCCTGAGATTGAGTCCCTGACAGACCAAAAAATTGGAAAAGTGCATGTCACATTTAATGAAAGTGCTCAAATTAGCGCCATGATCTTTTACACCGCAGTAATGCAGCTTGATGCGACACCTGATCACTCCTTCATGGACGACCTATTCGGTGCGGTTCAAATGGGTGCCGATGCAACACCGGAGCAGCGCCAACAAGCTCTAGAAACAGCTTTTACTTCTCGCGGTTTGGTTAGCCCATACCAGTTAAACAAAGAACAGCAAGTTGCGCTTTTTGACTACGTTAAGAAAGCCGAAGAGATCTCTGTAAAAGGTCAGATCAACTCAGTACCGACATTTATCATCAACGGTAAATACCAAGTACTCACGGCCGGCCACCAAGACGTTGCCAGCATCGCGAAAACGATCAACTACCTTTTGACTCAACCATAATCACGGCTTTAGCCAACTGATTAACACATTCTGCATTAATTACGAAATTCAGCACTCAATATAAATAGGTTTTACTATGTCTAAATTTATCATCCCGGTCATCGTCTTTGTTTTGGCCGGTTTCATGATTTACCGTACCTGGATGAATCATAAGTCTGGCGAGGAGAACTTCGAACAAGGACAACAATTCCTACTTGAAAACGGTACTAAAGAAGGCGTGATTACGACTGAAAGCGGCCTTCAATACCTTGTGCTGGAAGAAGGTACAGGAACTGAACACCCAACTAAGAACAGTAAAGTAACGGTTCACTACCACGGTACTTTGATTGACGGCACTGTTTTTGATAGCTCGGTTGAGCGCGGCGAGCCGATTTCATTTGCTCTCAAGCAAGTCATTAAAGGTTGGCAAGAAGGATTGACTTACATGGTTGAAGACCAAAAAGTTCGTCTATTTATCCCAAGTCCATTGGCTTACGGTAAAGGCGGTTCAGGCCCTATCCCACCGTCATCAACTTTGATTTTTGATGTTGAATTAATCTCTATCAAATAACAGAATTCGTTGACTTAAGCCCCAATATACAAACCATGTTGGGGCTTTTTATCTACTAGAAAGCACGACAACTTCAGGATCTTCAAAGACTAACTCTTCTAGTTGGATAACGGATTAAATGATCTAGACATACGAACTAGACGACTGGTCTAATTTAAATTATAGTACTGTTCATGAAAGAAAAAACGAATGACACCCGCTTACATATTTTGAATGTTGGTTATCAACTAATGGTAAACAACGGCTTTAATAACGTAGGTCTATCGCAATTGCTTAAAGAAGCGGACGTGCCTAAAGGTTCGTTTTACCACTACTTTAAATCTAAAGAACAATTTGGTGAGGCGTTAATTCAACACTATTTTGAAGACTACATCACCAAGATTGAATCAATCTTAGTACACAGTGAAGATAGTCATTTTCAGCGAATC
The DNA here is from genome assembly GCF_000972265.1 of Vibrio sp. ECSMB14106. Lineage (NCBI taxonomy): Bacteria > Pseudomonadati > Pseudomonadota > Gammaproteobacteria > Vibrionales > Vibrionaceae > Vibrio > Vibrio sp. ECSMB14106. The sequence goes on from NZ_LAUM01000031.1 coordinate 15,811, forward strand.
ATGAGTTACTTTTCACTATGGACTAAGACCGAAAACGGTACATGTAATGCTCATAAGTGCTTAGTGGTTAAACTAAGCGCAGAAGTCTCTGATCTTTCTGATCCTATGCGCCAAGCGCTACTAAAAGGTGCTGAAAAAGTAACAAATACAATCAAGCAATGCATTATTGGTGGTATTGCAGATGGCTCTATAAAGCTTGAAAACAGCCAAGAAGCGGCTCAAAACTTATATTCTATGTGGTTAGGTGCTAGCTTGTTAAGTAAATTAAGCCAAAGCTCCCATAGCTTACAGTCAGCTTTGAGCCTTACCGAACGAATTTTAAAAGGTGAAAGCTAGTAACGCGCAGCGCGTTTTATTCGCTTTAACTTAAAATAAATCACCCGCCCTCTTATCAATTTGATGATGGCGGGATTTTTAGATGACAACCATAGACGACTGGTCTAATTCTAAATAAGCACAATATAAATTAAGGACATCCAATGACTCAACAAGACAATCGCCGCATCGTATTGGCTTCTCGCCCAGTTGGCGCACCGACTCAAGACGACTTCCGTTTAGAGACAGTAGCCGCACCAACAATTAAAGATGGCGAAATGTTACTTCGCTCAGTGTACCTTTCTCTAGACCCATACATGCGTGGTCGAATGAGCGACGCTAAATCGTACGCTGACCCAGTTGCAATTGACGAAGTGATGGTCGGCGCAACCGTATGTCAGGTTGAAGAATCAAACAACAGCGATTTTGAAGTCGGCGAATGGGTATTGGCTTATACAGGTTGGCAAGATCTTGGTGTTTCTAACGGTGAAGGCCTAATCAAACTAGGTAAAGAACCAACGCAACCTTCTTACGCACTTGGCATCATGGGCATGCCTGGCTTTACGGCTTACATGGGTTTATTAGATATTGGCCAACCGAAGAAAGGCGATACTCTGGTTGTAGCAGCAGCAACAGGCCCAGTAGGTGCAACCGTTGGACAAATCGGTAAGCTAAAAGGCTGTCGTGTTATCGGTATTTCTGGCGGTCAAGAGAAGTGCCAGTATGCTAAAGAGGTACTTGGCTTTGATGAATGTATCGATCATAAAGCCGACGACTTCGCAGAGAAGTTGGCTAAAGCATGTGACAACGGCATCGACGTCTATTTTGAAAACGTTGGCGGCAAGGTTTTCGACGCAGTAATGCCATTGCTTAACACCGGTGCTCGTATTCCTGTTTGTGGCCTAGTTTCTCAATACAACGCGACATCGCTTCCTGAAGGTCCAGATCGCATGTCCAGTCTTGTTGGTACCCTACTAGTCAAGCGTATTAAGATGCAAGGCTTCATAATCTTTGATGACTACGCGCACCGTTACAACGAGTTCGCAGTGCAAATGGCGGAATGGTTGTCTCAAGGAAAGATACATTACCGCGAGCATCTAATTGAAGGACTAGAAGAAGCGCCGCAAGCATTTATTGGCCTATTAGAAGGTCAAAACTTCGGTAAGCTTGTAATTAAAACTAACGAAGCGAAATAAATTCAATAAACGGAATAAGTTAAATAGGTACAATCATGATTACTTTACATCACTTAAATAAATCACGCTCAAAACGTATCATCTGGCTATTGGAAGAGCTTGGTGTTGACTACCAAATTACGCCATACCAAAGAGACAGTGTAACGTTTCTAGCACCGCCAGAATTAAAGTCAGTTCACCCATTGGGTAAATCTCCGGTTATTGAAGACGATGGCGTTGTGATCAGCGAATCTGGCGCGATTACCGAGTACCTCATCGACAAGTTTGGCCAAGGTAAGTTTGCACCGGAACGTGGCACAGCTGAGTACGTTGAATATTCACAGTGGCTACACTTCGCTGAAAGCTCTGGTATTTTACCGATGCTACTTAAAATCTTTGTCATGAGAGATGGTGCTGAAACCAACTTCCTAAGCGGTTACGCAGATGATGAAAGCCAAAAAGTCTTAACCTATGTGAATAGTGCATTGGAAGGCAAAACTTACCTAGTTGCGGAAACACTAACGGGAGCTGATTTTATGATGTCGTTCATCGTAGAAATCGTAGGAAACTTTGGTGCAACGGCGCTTTATCCTAACATTGCTAAATACGGCGAGCTGTTAGCTAGCCACCCTGCTTACCAAAAAGCGGAGCAAATAGAGCTAGAGCACTCGAACTGATCGAGTTTCACTCAAACGCGTGCTTCCTAAGGTAAACACGAAACAATAATTGATGCCAAAGCCGATTTATCTTCTGCTTTGGCTTCTCATTTGTCTTCATTTCGACAACAATATCGAACTCTAACTGAACAGCCACAGAGTTTGATCTTAATGCCAACAAACCTTGCTCAATACACACCTCTGCAACTAGCAAATGTAGATTTAGCGCTGCCGAATCGTTTTACGTTCCCGTATTACTATACCCCGCACCCTACATGTAAATTAGCCATGCAACAGCTTCAGCAGTCACTCATTGACAATGGTGTAAATGAAACCTCGCAAGGTAAACTCTATGCCGTTCTTCTTGTTCAGAATCCAATAACGCAAGAGATAGGCTATCTTTCTGCGTTTTCAGGCTTACAGCTAGATCCGATACTGGCCTCTCAGTTAAAAAGTATCGACTTTGTTCCACCAGCATTCGACTCAGAACAATTTCAATCTCAAAATAGTGTAAACCTCGCTCGCCAATCACGACTAGCGGATGACATTGAGAAGCTACAAAAATCACACAACCTAGACGCATTAGAATCTGACCTTGAAACGCTGAAAGCAGAGTCAACTCAAGCTATTGGAGCCTTTCAGTTAGCAATGGCCGAGAACAAAGCGCAGCGCACCGTACTAAGAGAGCAAGCCAATCAAGAAAAGACATTCGGGAATCTAGAGTCGGCAGCAAGCCTACTCAAGCAATTAGGTAACCAAAGCAGCCAAGAGAAACGCGACCTTAAAGCCCTTCGTATTGAGTGGAAACAAAAGATCACAGAGCGCCAATTACAGGTAGATGCGATCGAGAGTGAATTGAAAAATCGTAAGCAAGATTACCAAGCTATTTCTGCTGAATTAGAAGCTCAACGTTTGAACCACTACCGCTTTATCAACCAAGCAACTGAATCTAAGAGCTTACTTGATCTGTTGGAAGGCAAAGATGCACTTGAAGGTTCTGGTGACTGCTGCCTACCTAAGCTGCTTAACTTTGCCTTTGAATACGGTTTTAAGCCATTAGCGTTGTCTGAATTTTGGTGGGGATTGCCTCCAGCAGATGTCATCCGACAACACGGAAACCTATACCCTGTTTGCCAAAGCAAAAGCTTCGAGATTCTCGACCACCAGCTAAACGGCATTGAATTAGAAGATAACCCACTGATCGTTAACCCTGCAATCGGCAAGTCTTTCGATATTGTTTATGAAGATAACGAGATCGTGGTGGTTAACAAACCAGAAGAGTTTCTCTCGGTTCCCGGCAAGTTTATCGAAGACTCGGTTTATACACGCATTAAGGCGCGTTACCCAAATGCGACAGGCCCTTTGATCATCCATAGACTGGACATGTCGACTTCAGGGCTATTGATCTTAGCGCTTACAGCAGCATCAAACAAACACATCCAAAAACAATTTATCGATAGAACGGTTGAGAAGCGTTACACCGCTCTGTTAGATGATGAAATAGAGGGTAATTCTGGCGATATCAGCCTCCCCTTGCGCGGCGACATCACGGACAGGCCAAGACAGCTGGTTTGCCATGAACATGGACGCAATGCAGAAACCCATTGGGAAGTTGTCAGCACAAAAAATGGTAAAACCAAGGTTCACTTATACCCTAAGACGGGCCGCACACATCAGTTACGTGTGCACTGTGCTCATCCATTAGGTCTTGGTGTTCCAATCCGCGGTGATGATCTTTATGGTTACAAACGCGAACGACTACACCTGCATGCTGGGTACCTCAAATTAATTCACCCAGCAACGGGAGAGTGGATCGAATTTGAGGTGCCTTCAGAGTTCTAAACAAAATGTAAAGTGAGGAGTGCGAAAGCCTCAAAGAGGGAATGGTTAGGTATTCATCAAACCGAATACCTAATTAATGTTCCAAGGTACTCTGTTGTCTCAAAGTATCATCTTGTTTCAACGCTTTATGTGGTTTAAAAAGCCTATGGCTATTTCGAGGCACTATCTATCGAACGATAGTGAATGAACCAAAGCCACTGCATTCATTACATTGTTCTCAATGAGCAGGCTATTCATATTAAGCGATTGAGAGTTCGTTTTTAAGGCCAACTGACACTATTCACCCATCACATCTATTCGCTGCTCGACACACTCAAAAGAGCCCATTTCAAACTCACGACAGATCCAAGGTCGGTTTTCGTAGATAGTACACATTAGTGTTTCTCTATCAACAGCCGAACACCAGCCGTCGTCTAATCTCAGCATGGTTTCACCGCCCCATTCGTCATAAGCAATATGCTCTTCAGGAACGCCGGTATCTGTGATGATCATAACTTCTAGCCGACAACAGCATGCCTGACAATTGGCACAAGTTACTTCAGGTTCGGTTACGTTCTTTATCTCTATGGTCATAAGTGACTACACTGCTAAATTTTGCGTATAGTAATAGAAACCGTCCGCTACGGCTAATAAAGAAAGCAGACGACATATTTTAGGTGTGTAAAAATAACAATAGGCGTTGTGATGAATCACAACGCCTATTGTATTGCTGTTTTTATCGCCACTGATTACCATTACAAACGTAACAACTCACGTACCAAGGCTTACGGCATTCCACCTGCGTATACTATTTAAACAAGCTCGCGAAGAACAATTTAACATAGTCCATCAAACGTTTTAAAAAGCTGCCCTGCTCAACGGCTTCAAGCGCGATCAATGGCTGAGTTTGAACATCTTCACCATCTACCATGTAATGAACCACACCTAAGGTTTGACCTTCCGCAATCGGTGCCTTTATCTCAGAATCAAGTTCGATAGACGCAGTCAGTTTTTTACTGTCAGACTTCGAAAGCGTAATAAAGGTATCTTTTGCAACACCGAGCTTCAATTTGTCTTGGGCTCCAAACCACACCTTTTCTTCAGCAACTTGTTCACCACTTTGGTGAGGGTGGAGTGTATCGAAGAATCGGAAACCATAGCTCAACAGTTGCTTACTATCTGACTCACGGCTCTTAACGCTAGACGCCCCCATGACAACCGCGATCAGTCTCATCTCACCTTGTGTTGCAGAACTGGCTAAGCTGTAACCCGCGCCAGATGTATAGCCTGTTTTCATACCATCAACTGTCAAACTTCTATCGCGAAGTAAACCATTTCGGTTATGTTGTGTAATACCGTTGTAACTGAACGAACGCTCACTGTATAAGTCATACACATCCGGTAAATCACGAATAATTGCACGGCCTAATAACGCAATATCATAAGGGGTTGAATATAGATCGTCAGCGTCTAAGCCATGTGCGTTCGAAAAATGTGTATTTTCTAATTTTAGAGACGCTGCCCAAGAGTTCATAAGGTCCACAAAAGCACCTTGTGATCCCGCCACGTGCTCTGCAATCGCAACACTCGCATCGTTGCCTGATTGCACAATCAATCCACGGTAGAGATCCATCATTGCTACGTCTGTGTTTACTTCGATGAACATTTTTGACGAGTCAGGAAAGTTCTTTGCCCACGCGTTTTCGCTGATTCGCACCTGGTCGTCAGCAGAAATGTTACCTCGTTTCATTTCTTGCCCAGCCACATAACTGGTCATCAGCTTAGTCAAACTTGCTGGGTTTAATTTAGTGTGTGCGTTTTTTTCTACTAGCACATCACCAGAATTAAAATCGATTAGTACATACCCTTTGGATCCTAGACTAGGTGGGCTTGGTACTATAGAAGGTGCTGCTACAGCTTCATTACTTACCACTGCTGCGTTACTTACAATGAATATACTTAATAGAGAGAGAGAGTATTTGGAGAACAGTTTCATTGGATCAAACCTAAGTTAACGTTTTGTCCAGTATAGACAAATGCTAGTAAAAGAAGCGCGAACTTTACGTTGCTTTACGCAAATGTACCTTTAGTTACAAATAAAAAAGCATAATCTGCGATCTGTCCATTTATTCAACAAGTAATATTGACCCAATGAATCCATCTAGCGCGTAGGCATGCGTCTAAATAGCATCTCTATAAAGCCCGTTATGCGCTGTTTACTTTCGCTGGGCTCAACATCATCCTGGATGCCAGACTGAGCTAATGCTTGCCATTGCACGATTTCAGAGTTAGGTACGAAAAAAGCAATATACAACGACCCTTTCTCGGCTAACTTTCCTTCATCATTATAAAATGGCACGCCTGTAGATAACTTAATCGCATCAAAGATCGATTCATCATTTAGCTCTGATTCTTCAGCCAACCCAAAACCGACGACGACATCACTAACGGCACCATTTTGCTTAAGCTGATAACCTTTCATAGAGAGTTGATCTTTAATTGCGTCACGCACCAAGTCAGTGACTACTGTCTTATCGTACTTTTGAGAAAGATACATCTGCTCTGATTCAGGATGCCATGAGTATGTGACGACATCATGTTTCATAAAATCAAAGTCACCGCTGGTCACCACACCATAGTTGTGGGTTGTGGGTACTTCTTGTGTTGTACAAGCTGCCAGTCCAGCCGCTATCAAAACCACTAGTGCGGCTTTCTTTATGTCTTCTATTGTATATATGGATTGTTTATTCATTAGTGGCTTCCTGATCTATATAAGAATAATTATTAACTTAACCTCCAACATAAATAGTAATTATATTAACAAAAGGGTCATTAAACGTTTGCGTAATCGCTAACCTTCACTTCTGCTTGTTTTGGGGGTTTTATCACAAAAATAGAGTTGGTATAGTTTATCCAGTTAAACATAGCCAGACCATTCGAGGCACGGAGCTTCCTCAATCATCTCATGAAGAGAAGAATTGGTACCGACAAAGTATCGGCAAATTTAAGAGGGTCAAACAATGGAATTCAATATGGTTGAGATTTTAGGTTACGCGGCGTCTATTATGGTCGCAATTTCATTAACAATGAAAGATATCGTTCGTCTGCGTGTTCTTAACTTTATTGGCTGTGCTCTCTTCACAGCATACGGTGTTATGATTGACGCATGGCCGGTTGTTGCAACTAATGGCTTTATCGCTTGCGTAAATATCTACTTCCTTGCAAAAATGCAAAAGGAAAAAAAAACGGAAGCGATGAAAGAAGCAAAAGCTTAAATTAGCGACTAGCACTTCAAATAATTCTGAAAAAGCCCAAATAGAGCAAACTATTTGGGCTTTTTAGTACGCATCGTTGTGAATTTACCTAATTACTATTCCACTCGAATATTCGCGCACTACATTGTTGACGTATTAGGCATGGTTAAGAACATACTTTCGTCCAACTACCATCACTACCCGGTTCGGCACTTGTCCACCAGTTCGCTTGGTATACTACGTTGTTATAAACGACTTGGTCACCCGTGTTTGCATGGCTTGGGTTACCCGCCCAATCTTTCTGAGGTAAGTCTGGGTAAACCGCTAAACCTGCAGTATCACACGTACCAGGGTTTGTACCACCATCGCCAGGGTTACCGCCACCAGAACTGATATTACCTAGTGGTAAATCTGGTTGCTCAAAGCTAAAGGCATAGTCGACACCATTCACGCTCACTGCATAGTTCGCAGGACCTGAAATTGGCAAGTAATACACCATATCTAGCTCATACACACCACCAGCAGGAAGGTCTTTCCACGCGGGTAACGTAAACGCTACGCGGTGCATGGGTCCGTCTAATCCGCCAATGTTATCCGCACGAGTATGACCAGATGCAATCACTGACAAACCACCGCCCGATTGGTCTTTCGCGTTATCAGGTGCTGATACTGGGATATCGAATTGGAATTCGGTTCCCCCCGGAAGTGCTTGCCCCGTATTGTTCGTGAACGTGATCTTAGGGTTGATTGGGTAGTTTTGGTCACCGACTTTGAAACCACCAACTGAAACTGCGATATCTAGCGCTTCTGTTGGGATAGCACCCGTCGCTACTTTGTTTCCATATGGGGTTGCAGACTTAAACTTATCGTAGATAGCTTTCGTCATGGTGTTACCCATGTGGAACTCACCGTTACCGCTGTTACATGCTTGCTCAGTGGTATCGATTGAAGTTCGGTTGCCGCTCGCATCGAGTACATAACAGTTATAATCCCCTGCGAGTTCCCAGAACATGATACCACCGATTTCTTTATCGATAACGTAGTCCGCTTTCACATCGATAGACTGCTTATCTTCTGTAGAAAGGAATACGCCCTTCTCTGCATTCCACAACCAAGGTGCAACGGCCACGCTGTCGTAGTTACGCGTGTAAGTGCCTGTTAAAACATCAGATGGATCGTTGACAGGATCAAGCTTGTAAGCCTCAGCGTAAGAACCCCAAATACCTTTCTCTAGGTTCTTAGCGTGCCACATTGGGTTAGAACCCGCGCCCATTTCGTTGCCTTTCGGGTCGGTATCATGCCACATGTTATCGATACCAATTGCGCCATGGCCACAGTTGTTCTTCTCGCCTTCACCCGTACCGGCAGCACATTCAGATTGGTTAGGAAGTGCAGCTCGGCCCCAAAGGCCATTCTCACCACCGGTCACACCTTGCCAACCACGAGTGTAATAAGGTACACCAATATTAATACGACCGGCTGGCATTGAACCGCGGAAGTAATGGTAAGCCCAATCCGTGTTCAGATAACCGATACCGCCATAAGCCGCAGTGTCGTAAACGTTCCACTGTGCTAACTCTGAATCTTTACCTGTATCAAACAATGCAGCGTTATGACCTACGTGATCGTTCCACGCACCGTGAAGGTCATAAGACATGATGTTTACGTAATCGAGATATTTGGTTACGTCGAATGTTTCCATACCGCGCAGCAGGTAACCAGAAGAAGGAGCCGCGATAGTTAACATGTAGTGATTGCCATCTTGCGCAGACGCCGCATCAAGCTTCTCACGCAACACTTTCATCAACACTTGGTACGAAGCCCATAGGTATTGACGACGTGGTTCCATAAAGTCTTTATCGTATGGATTACCTGCGCCCGCCATTGAGGTTGGGTATTCGTAATCGATATCTAGACCATCGAACTGGTATTTACGAAGCATTTCAACCGCTGAAGTTGCGAATTTTTCGATGCCTTGATGGTTAATTGAACCATCGGCATTGGTGGTCATGGTATAGAAACCACCATCAGCCACTCGGCTTCCGTCAGTCGCGAAGTGACCACCGGTTTCTGCCCAACCACCGATTGAAATTAGCGTTTTCACGCCGTGTTTTTTCTTCGCTGTCGCTAATGCACCAAAGTGACCTTTGAAGCCTAATGCAGGATCAACTTCCACACCCGGCCACTCTTTGCCAACCGCAGCGTTTTCAGGATCATTCACATCACCGACGTTTACTTTGCCATCTGAGCCGATGCTCACAAAAGCGTAGTTAATGTGTGTGAGTTGTTCCCAAGGGATATCATTTACTAAGTAAGCGGCTTGTGGGTCATCCCCTGCACGCCAACTTGTGAAGTAACCAATCACACGGCGTGGGTGATCCGCGCCCATTTTCTCACGACCTTCATCATCGTAAATCGTACAGTAAGGAACATCGACACCTTGAGTTTGATATAAGCCATCAGGGCGACATGTGCTCACTGTTGGAGCACCATTCACAGTCAAAGAAGCCAACGCAGAATCTGCAGTCGCGCCTTGGTCGTCTGTTGCTTTCGCGTAAACCGCTAAAGAGCCAGCTTGAGTTGTTGTGTAATCTAGCGTGTATGGACTTGTTGCTGCTGTACCCACAAGGGCACCTGCTACGTAGAAATCAACCTTATCAACCGTGCCATCACTGTCTGCGGCTGTTGCGGTAAGTGTTACCACACCACCAACATCGACCGAAGCTGCTGAAAGCGCAACCGAAACTGTCGGTGCTTCGTTACCCGGTTGCGCTGAATCAACAGAAACTGAAACCGCGCTTGCAACACTTGTTGCACCTTCATTGTCCATTGCGACAACTGAAACCTGATGGTTACCAGACGTTGCAACCCAAGCCGCTTCAAATGGTGCCGCTGTCACCACTGCGACCGAAGACCCATCAACAAAGAATTCTACGGAAGCAACATTGCCATCAGTGTCTAGTGCTGTTGCGCTTAATACGACGTTGTCGCCTTCAACAATCACATCTGATGCCATTGGCGCTGTTAACGAAGCCGTTGGTGCTTCATTTGGTGTACCGCCACCTCCGTCTCCGTTACACACATCGACTTTCTTCCATTGTGCATAGTCGCCTTCAAACTGGCTTGGGTTGTTATTCTGATTCCAGTAATTTGCTGTATAAGCGCTGCCGTCATGTGAAACCTGAGCACCACCGGTATATACAGTGGCAGAGTCCCACGTTTCTAAGGTTGAACAATCAACAGCCGCATAGCTGTTGAACGCCATTAAGCAGGACACGGTGAGAGTACTGAGTGTAAAAACCTTCTTGGCCACTCTTCCTTGGTTTAGGTGCATGTGAGCTATCCCTTAAGTCTTTGTTTCAAAATGTTTAATCCAAGCGATACTTCTCAATCACTTAAATCTCTTCAAAAAACAACTGTAGGCAAAACGTACAATTAAACACCTAAAACATTCTCAATTTATAAAATGACTCGCATTAATTTGCTACAAGCATGCAATGAGTCGACACTTATTTTGCACCAATAACTAATATTAATTTATTTCGGAAAGCTAAAAAATCATGCCTCAAAAATCAAAAGTGTGATTCAAACTCAAGGAAAAAACCGCATCAAAACTAACCAAAAAGTAGAAGTTTGCACACGATTTTGTGTTCTTTTTAAAATTCGCCCACTTTTTGATAACACATATGTTATTATCGGCGGCTTTTTTGACGAGCCTCACATTTATTATGTAAGTGTGGGAGAAATACATAGGCTTTAAATAGCCAAATATAGCGAAGAAATAATGTCCAACTTGACGCAAGTCGCCAACGAAAACATCAACGCAGAATCTACTTCTATCGATTTCAATAAAGCTCAATCTTTGGGTGAGAAACTGGAACTCGGAAACCCAGTCTTTTGGCTTAGTGGCAGTTTTTTAACCCTCTTTGTCATCCTCGCCTTTACCAACACCTCCGTGTTGTCCGAACTTGTTAACACCGGCTTTAGCTACTCTACAGAGTGGTTCGGTGCTTTCTGGCAAGTCCTTCTACTTCTCAATTTCATTATCGGCTTAGTGCTTGCACTAGGGCGTACAGGTCATGTTCGTTTAGGAACGCTTGCCCTACCTGAAATGACAACCTTCAAATGGATGTCTATCGTCCTATGTACGCTGCTCGCTGGCGGTGGCGTATTCTGGGCCGCTGCAGAACCTATTGCGCACTTCGTATCCGCCCCACCACTATATGGCAACGCTGATCCTCAAGCGATGGCATTAAACGCGTTATCGCAATCGTTTATGCACTGGGGTTTTCTTGCATGGGCTATATTAGGTGGCCTGTCTTCTATTGTACTTATGTCCCTACACTACGAAAAAGGCTTGCCGCTAAAACCTCGTACTCTTCTGTACCCTGTACTTGGCGACAAAGCTATCAACAGCTGGGTTGGCAATGTTGTGGATGCATGTAGCATCGTGGCAGTCGCTGCCGGTACTATCGGTCCAATCGGCTTCCTTGGCCTACAGATCAGCTACGCACTGAGCGAACTGTTTGGTATTTCAGACAGCTTTGCCACTCAAAGCGTGGTTGTCCTGTTCGCAATCTCAATGTACACGCTTTCTGCATTAAGCGGCGTGAACAAAGGCATCCAACTGGTTAGCCGATACAACATCATTCTATCGGTTTGCCTGATCGGCTACATTCTTGTGGTTGGCCCTACTAGCTTCATCATTGATGGCTACCTTCAGGGCCTTGGTGCGACGGTTGATAACTTCATCCCAATGGCACTTTACCGTCAAGATACTGCTTGGCTCGGTGGCTGGACAGTTTTCTTCTGGGGTTGGTTCTTGGGTTATGGCCCTATGATGGCGATCTTCATCGCTCGTATTTCACGTGGCCGTACTATCCGCCAAATGATCGTTTCTATAAGCATCGTTGCACCGCTTGTTACGTGTTTCTGGTTCAGCATCGTTGGTGGTAGTGGTTTAGCTTTTGAACTAGAGAATCCAGGTGTAATTTCTAGCGCGTTCGAAGGCTTCAACCTTCCTGCGGTTCTACTCGCAATCACAGGACAACTGCCGTTCCCTACTTTGATTTCGATTCTGTTTTTGGTCCTGACGACCACGTTTATCGTAACAACAGGTGACTCAATGACTTACACCATCAGTGTGGTAATGACAGGCACAACGGAACCGAACGCAGCGGTACGTACCTTCTGGGGTATCATCATGGGTGCTGTCGCTATTGCGCTTATCTCAATGGGTGCAGGTGGTATCTCGGCTCTACAGTCATTCATTGTGATCACGGCCGTTCCTGTTTCATTCATCTTGTTGCCGTGCTTATGGCACGCACCGAAGATCGCTAAACAGATGGCTAGAGATCAAGGCATCGCTTAATACCTAGCCCGATTTAGTTTCGGGTAGCGTATAGAATGAAAAAGCCACTCAAGTGATTCACCTGAGTGGTTTTGTTTTATCTGGTCGCTATTTAAGTTAATTAGCGCTTATATCGATTAATGCTTATTTCTACCAATGTTTCGGCTTATTGAAATTTCTCACCCACAACAACCATAAACGACATCTCAACCATTAGTTCGGGTTTACCAGTTCAGCTTTTACACATTCACGACTTGGTGCGCTACTTTCAGGGAACCATGAGTCCCACACTTCGTTCAGTGCATCGAAGTTAGCGAAATCTGTCAGGTAAATAGCAACCGACAATACGCGAGATTTATCGCTATCGACCAAACTCATCATTTCTTCAGCCTGATCAAAAATTTTCTGAACCTGACTCTAATTCCTTCAGATGCATCCGTCTCTGGAACTTCAGCAAAACTTGCGATGCCATTAAGGACAGTTACATCATTCCAACGTTTAGTCGGGTTAATTCTATGGATTTTCACAGGTGATTCTCTTCTTATAATTAGTATTTACGTCAGCGTAATCTAATTCAAATTTCTAATATTGAAAAAAATTAGAGCGTACCTCTTCCCGCCTTACACCTCGCCTTTGCAACTAACCACTTTTCGACCCGATTCATGAATTCTCGAACCTACGCTCGCTAAAAAAATTAAGTATTATTCTCACAACGAAATTAAATGTGTACTCGTGCGGTCATATTCAGGAATTTTATTAAATGGAGTACTTTTATGCATGTTCAAATCTATAATTTAAAACAGACTAATGTGGGATATAACCTTGGAGTGGTTGGCGTAGCATTAGTGCTTGCTTGGATTGGTATTTACAAGTTTACGCCAACCGAATCGATGCTCATTGAGCCACTAATAGCAAATCACCCTGCCATGAACTGGCTTTACAATCTGTTCTCAGTACAGGCTGTGTCTAACATGGTGGGTGGTGCGGAGATCATTGTCGCGATTGGACTGATCGTTGGATTCAAGAAGCCGATAATTGCTTTTTATTCAGGCATTGCTGCAGCGGCTATCTTTGTTGTGACACTCAGCTTCCTAATTACAACGCCAAATGCTTGGAAAATATCGGATGGGATCTTAGTCACTAACTTCTTCCTAGTGAAAGACATCCTGTTTTTGGCTATCGCGATTAGCGTAATCGAACGTAATAGACCTCAAAAGTAACTGTAAATCTAGAAGTGGCTGTAAACCTAAGAAGTAACCTTAAACCTTGAAATAAAGAGGCTCGAAGCTGGCTAGAAGGACGCTGCCAGCTTCTAATGTATAAGGCGATAATCGATTAGGTCGGTCGTCTAATCCGAATACAGATATCGCGCCCTAATGAATTCGATGCTTCTACTCAACTTTTACTCTCAACTCTGCGCACGCTAAGCCATCCAAAAAGCCAATAATAATGTCATTCGTACTTTGCTTCGCAAGATTAGAACCATACAACTACCATATTGCTTTTGCTCTGATTCAGTAGGTAGCACACCCTCTTTGGTAGGGTATTCAGTTGCACGAATGGAAAGAACTCGAATCTTTTCATTTTTAGGCAGAATGACTCGTTTATGGTCGAGCGTAATTAACTGAGAAATATAACCTTTATTTTCGTTACTCAACCATGTGGAGATATCTCCGCCGTTGGAATGCCCGACCAATATTAACTTGTCAAAATCATAAGTAGGGTAACGACTCGCTAGCTTATGTTGAAGTACGTTGAGAGTCTGTGCCCCTCGCGTCCAATTCTCAATTCTTGTCTTATACAAATCACCAGTCTTCGATAAAGGAGGATCGCTTGGTAGTTCGTGATCGACATAAATGGTCATGTAACCCCTATCGTTGAGCATTTCTCCAACAAAACTATATTTGGTGAATGGAACTCGATTACCTGCACTAATAAAAGCCACGTCACACTGCTCTATCGTTGTACAACTGTTAGAATTTTGAGGTAAAACAACTTCTATTGGAATAAAGCGATCTCTTGCCGAATCAACAATGACTATGGACTGCGCTGTCGCAGTCAAAGACAAGGCTCCGAAACAAACACCCATTAAATACTTCATATCACCTCGAACTCATACACATAAGTAATGCAGCCATAAAGGCAAGAGAAACTATGCCCCGAATCTTCAAAACTGCCCTGTCAAATTTACGCGTAATATTACTCATGCAAGTTTACATCTCAAGCGACCACTGGCGGGGATTTATATGATTAAAGTCCAATTAAGACAATAAGTTAAGATACCAGTCAACTTCGTAGAATAAATGTACCCTATAACAAAAACTCGAACTCTTTAGACGCCTTCGCCGGCAACATCTCGATGACTTCATACTTAGCGATATTCTCTCGATAAAAAGGATCCTCGGTCAAAAGCATGTCTAACTGCTCCCTGTTGCTAAGTGTGAACAAAATAACACCACCCGTTCTAGGGTTCTTACGGCCCGACAGCTGAAAGTGCCCGAGTTCATACTGCTTGTTTAAAAACTCAACATGTTCTGGAATGAAGAGATCTACTTCCTCCAAAGACACTTGGTATTCGAGAGAAACAATAAACATAATATTTCCTTACTGTAGGTTAATATTAAGAGTGTTCAGTTACATAGATAACGCCCTACGATAATAATGAGCATCTTGATCCTTCCCTTTGAACACGGCGTAACTTTCAACGCGTTCAACTAAGTCAAAACCGGCCTTGGACAAGATTTTATTTGAGCCGACATTACCCACTAACGCATAGGCATCAACATATTTAAGGTTGGTCTGTTCCGCCAAATAGTCTAGAAGCTGCTTTACTGCGTTAGACGCAACGCCTTTTGAAGCAAAGGAATGACCAACTCGATAGCCTAGCTCTCCACTTTGAGTGCTTTGGTCGATATCGCGGATGTTGATTCTTCCACAGACAGTGCCATTGGCGTCTTTGATCAACATAGGAATCATCTCACCCTTCTCGTATTCAGTTAGAAAGCTGGTGATTTGCTCGGCCACACCCTCATTGGAATAGAAACGGTCTTCCCTCGCTGGAACAAATTGCTCAAACCACTCTCTATTTTCGACTTCGAACTCCAATAAAGCACTGACATTATCTGGGTGAAGTAAGTGTAAAAATATATCCATGATTAATCCCCATAACACCGTTCTAAAACACCAAGGCTTGCCATACTTCCTCTCGACATTGGCGTCACAACTCAACCTAAGCAATTGTGCCGTATGCATTAAAGTGCATCAAATAGAGATATTGAGAATTGGTAATGGATCAAAGATTTAAAACAGTCCAACCAGCACAACTGACAACAGTACCCCACTGATAAAACTGGGGGCGTGGAATGGCATAGATCGCGATTTAACGTACTCTTTTTCAAGGTCTTCTTGGTAAGTTTTAACAGCGAGTTCTTTTACGTAATTATTTTGCATAATAAGCTCCTTCTTAATCAGTAAGAGAAGCTTAAGATTTGAAGCTAAGTTGAGGTAAAGCAAAAATTCAGATTAATTGAACACTTTATTTTTGTTACTCGAGGATGACCCTGAATACATCGTTATTTACACCGCCAACATCCACTAACTCTCCCAGTTTCATTAGAAGCGAGGTGTTCAGTTGCCTTGTTGAACGTGGCTCTTTTGTTTCTCGAATCACTAACATATCGACAAAATAGCTTGAGTCTTGCTTTGATATTGAGCCCGAAAACGTAACGCTTTCAACCCTATCGGCGAGCACTGAATTGAATGTTTTGTCTTCTAACACACCTGCGGATATGGATGTATCGCCATAAAATAGCGTGATGGTTGTTGGGTCGGATACCAACTCTTGATTGGACGAACAGCCTATTAGGGTAAGGCACAGCAGTAAAATAACTCGAAATTGCATAAACTGGTTTTCTTTCTTACGTTAAGCGTCTGTTTTTCATATTAAAACACTTCAACCTTATAAATACCATGTTTACGGGGTAAGCTTAGGTGTGTCGCTTCGATGGACTTGAGTAATGAGGTGAACGGATCAGATCTCGGCCTGTTGAGTTTGCTCCCTATTTGGAAGCTAAACCGAGATCTGATCGATATTATCGAGAAGGGTTTAATTGATTTATGCAACAACGTCTTGTGGAGGCGTCCCTTCACAGTTAGAAACGACAGCATCAATTTGTACTAAAGCATTCATTGGTATTTCTGAAACTCCTACTACCGTTCTTGCCGGTAAATCAGCATTAAAGAACGTTGTGTAAACCTCGTTCACCGCATCAATATCTGAAATATCTTTAAGTTGAATATTGATCTTCACGGTATCGTCCATGCTGTGGTCAACACTTTCAATTATCGCCTTAATATTTTTTAAACATTGTTCCACTTGCTCTTTTATACCACCAGCAACCATTTCATTTGTTTTCGGATCTAAAGGTAATTGGCCTGAAATATGATTGTAGTGAGAGAAAGCAACGGTGTGCGAATAAGGCATGAATGGTGCAGCAACAGTATTATTAGTTTCAATAACCAACAAGCGAGTGTCTTCTGGTAATTGCGGAGGTGTACCGTCGCCATGTGAAACGGATGTATCAATTTGAATTAAAGCGCCCATTGGTAGTTCAGCGGCATGAACAACTGTTCGCGCTGGAACATAACTTGGGAAGAACTTAGCGCAAACTTCATTTACCTTTTCTGCATCTTCAACACTTTTAAGGTAGATAGTGGTTTTAACCACATCATTCATGACATGACCGATACTCTCTAGAATCGTTTTAATGTTTGCTAAACATTGTGTCGTTTGTTCTGTGATACCACCTGAAACCAACTCTCCTGTATTTACATCGATAGGCAATTGAGCCGAAAGGTTGTTGTAGTGAGAAAATGCCGCGGTCTGCGTCGATACAGAACTTTGAGGCGCGTTATCCGTGTTTCTTGATACCTTTACTAGCGCGCAAGGTTTTTGTGGTTTAGTGCCTTCGCCGTTTGAAATAAGCGCATCCATTTGAACTAACGCATCACTGTTTGGCAGTGCAGCTACACCCACTACGGTACGTGTAGGCAGGCTGTTGTTAAAGAAGCTTTTGTAAACTTCATCAATAGCATCGATATCAGATATATTCTTAACGAAAACATTAATTTTCACGACATCATCCATAACATGGTCGATGCTTTCAACAATCGATTTAATATTATTTAAACATTGTGCAGCTTGATCTGTAATGTCACCGATGACTATTTCACCCGTTTTAGGATCAACCGGAAGTTGAGCAGAAAAGTTATTATAATGAGAAAAAGCGACCGTTTGTGTAGATACAGGATTAATTGGCGAATTTTCAGTGTTTCTTGATATTTTAATGATATCGCTACTCATTGGTATTATCCTTTTAATAGAATAGGTATACGTATTTATATTTAACAATCGTATTGGAAATAATGATTAAAGTAGCGGCATGTTAAGCGAATTAGTTTTAGTTAAACGTGATATTCATCAGACTATCGCTTTACTATAAACCAATGAATTACAGAATAATTAGTCATCGAGCGACTAATTATCCGTAAAAAAAGGATTTATCGAGTGCCAAATTATCTTTATTTTTTAGTCTATTCAATAATTCTGAATACTATCTCAGATAATTCGATGAGTAATTTCCAAAATTTAGATTATATTTGATAGGTTGTTCACACTACAAAAGCCTTATTATCAGAACTATTTAAATTACCCTAATATATCCTGCATAAACTTTTAAGCTATTTAACTAATTATTTTGAATAGCCTATTTTATACAAGTACGTTAATAATATGTTCATACTAAAATACCAACAAACTAACAACGCCCATTATTAGATACACCTCCTCATATAATTTAACAAATAAGAGGTTAGGGTAACTGCGAGAGAAAGGTCGTTGTCGTACTAAGAAGTGGTGATTTCTGAAATAGATATGGCGTCAGAAGAACTATCGACGCCATAGTTTTTGGAACATGGATTTGCTTGAAAGAAGAGCTACACCGCTCTTGGAGTGGTATTGAAATGGCGTTTAAATTCACGGCTAAATTGGGATGGGCTGGAGTAGCCGACTCGGCGTGCAGCGTCGTTAATTCGCAGGCCTTCTGACTGAATCAGTTCTTTAGCTTTGTTAAGCCTTACCTTCTTCAGGTATTGAAGTGGTGATTCAAAGGTGACGTTTCGAAAAGCATTATGGAAAGCAGACACGCTCATGTTCGCTTCATCAGCGAGCGATTGAACGGTAATGGTTTGATCATACTCTTCATGTACTTTAGACAGCGCTTTGGCAACACGTGCATAGTGGCCGTCGTGATGAGCAAGGTCGAATAACACACGCCCTTCAGATCCTGTTAATGCACGATAAACAATTTCGCTAACGAGCGCATCACCCAGTATGTTGGCTTCAATGTCGCAATGTAGCGTTTTGATCAGTCGAGTAAAGCTAGCTAGCATCTGCTCTTCCATCGGGGTTGACTCTAAACCACTCGATTTCTGTTTATGCTTGTTGCAGTAGCTTTCGAGAAACCCTTGGTCTTCTAGCTTTTTCACTAAGCTATGTAAGCGCTGAGAGTCGATGTTGATCGACAAACCAAGTAAGGGTTCACCATCGACAGGCAAGGCTTCGCACTCTAGTGGCATTGGCACGCCAACGACGAGGTAATCACCCGCGGCATAAGTTACTGGCCTTTCGCCGATATAGATGTTCTTTTTGCCCTGCCCAAGCATGATGATGCCAGACTGATAGGTAAAAGGTTGGCGCTGGTTACCACCGCTGCTTCGGTAAAACCAGACATCCTCGATCTCAGTTTTTCGGATCCCCTCGAGATCATTCCAACCTTTGTATTCAACGTAAGACTGCATTAACTGGGCGAGTGTATTCATAACTGGTGATATTCCATTCAAGGTGCGGAGTATATTTGCACAAAATCCCAAAAAGAATAACAACCTTGTAGAAATAGGCAATTAATTTAGAGAAATTGGCCTTCACCACCCTAAGTTCCTGTACTAATATGCAAATATAACAATTGAGCAATACATCAGAATAAAAATCTAGCTTTACACAAGGAACCTACAATGCAATTTACTTATGTTAACCCTACCGTAATTCACTTCGGCCAAGGTCAAATCAACACTATCAGCCAAGCGGTTGATACTTCAAAGAAAGTACTTGTTATCTACGGTGGCGGTTCAATCAAAAACAATGGCGTTTACGACCAAGTCATAGCATCTCTGAAAGATCACGCATGGATTGAGTTTTCTGGTGTTGAGGCAAATCCAACGAAAGAGACACTCGATAAAGCAGTCGCTCTTGCTAAAGCAGAAAATGTAGAATTCATTATCGCTGTTGGCGGTGGTTCGGTAATCGACGGTTCTAAATACGTTGCTGCAGCCGCTAAATACGACGGTGACGGTTGGGACATCCTAGCAGGTAAACACCAAGTAACAGAAGCGACACCAATCGGCGCAGTATTAACGCTTCCGGCTACGGGTTCTGAATCTAATATGGGTGCAGTAATTACTCGTAAAAAGACTCAAGAGAAGCTGGCATTCATGAACCCAGCCGTACAGCCTAAGTTTGCGGTAATGGACCCAGATGTAATGAAGTCTCTGCCTGAACGTCAACTGATTAACGGTCTAGTTGATGCTTGGGTACACGTATGTGAGCAGTACATCACAATGCCAACAGACGCGATGGTTCAAGACGGTTACGCAGAAACACTGCTGAAAAACCTACTTATACTGGGTAAGCAATACGACGAGCGCGACAACGACGCATGGCGTGCAAACCTAATGTGGACCGCAAACCAAGCGCTTAACGGCCTGATTGGTACTGGCGTTCCTCAAGATTGGGCAACACACATGATTGGTCACGAATTCACAGCACTGTGGCAAGTAGACCACGCACGTTCACTTGCGATTGTTCAACCTTCACTACTTCGTAACCAAATCGAAACGAAGCGTGGCAAGCTAGAGCAAATGGGTCGCAACGTATTTAACCTAGAAGCGGGTACTGACTTAGCAGAGCGTACTATCGATGCAATCGAAGTGTTTTACCACAGCCTAGATGTGGCAACGATGTTCGACGGTTACGAAACAAACAAAGAGACAGCAATCGACAATGTTGTTGCTCAGCTTGAATCACATGGTTACCTAGAGCTTGGCGAGAACAAAGCCATCACGCCAGCAAAAACACGTGAAATCCTAGAGTCTGCGATTCACTAAGAGTCGCTTGAACTTAAAGAAAGCAAAACAGATCGAAATACAAAAGTAATTTGAATGGGAGAGATGCCTTAAACAATATTTATGGCATTACACTGAACCTAATTCTTTGTTCTTTCGTATATCAAAAGCAGCGTTCATTTTGGCGCTGCTTTTTATTTGCCCTACAAGATGCTATTAAATTCTCATAAGCTCTTATTTTTATGTGCAATCATATTTTTATATTGATAAGGTAAACTGCTCAATTACAAGGTATGTAAGACGATTTGAAGTCTCTAAAGGAAATGGTTAAGTTTAAGTCACTTAACAAGTGGTATGGTGATTTCCATGCCCTAAAGGATATCGATTTAAAGATTGAACAGGGAGAGATTGTGGTAATTTGCGGGCCGTCTGGTTCTGGCAAATCAACCTTGATCCGCTGTATCAACCAGCTAGAGCCCTTCGAAAGTGGCGAGCTTTCTGTGCTAGAACAAGCGCTTCCGTGCAAATTCAGCACTCCAGGTCAAGTCGGTATGGTATTTCAACACTTCCACTTATTCCCCCATCTTACGGTGCTTGAAAACCTGACTTTGTCTCCGACCCGTACGCTCAAAAAAAACAAACAAGATGCAGAGAAAATAGCGATGCATTATCTTGAATGTGTGCACATTGCAGAGCAAGCCAATAAATATCCAGCTCAGCTTTCTGGCGGCCAACAACAACGAGTTGCGATTGCTCGCTCTCTTTGTATGAAACCTCAATTATTGTTGTTTGATGAACCAACATCTGCCCTTGACCCAGAAATGATCAACGAGGTGCTCGATGTGATGGTTGAGCTTGCAAGCGAGGGGATTACCATGGTGTGCGTGACACACGAAATGGGCTTTGCGAAACGAGTTGCCGACCGCGTCATTTTTATGGATGAAGGGCAAATAGTGGAATCCAATACACCTCAAGCGCTTTTTGAAAACCCTCAACATGAACGTACTCAAGCGTTCCTAAATCAGATCCTGACTTATTGATGTTGATTCGAATTATTAAACCCGCCCTTTCCGCTCTAGTACAAATTGTTGTACTTGTGGCCGCTGTTGTTTGGATTCTCGATTCTGGCGCACAAACCATGGGATACAGCTGGCAATGGGAGCGCGTGCCGGACTATATTGCTTTCTATGAAGATGGCGAATGGTGGCCTGCAGAATTAGTTGAAGGACTACTGGTCACTATCAATATATCTCTGATTTCTTTGGTCGCGACACTGATCATTGGTTTAACGACAGCGCTATTGAGAAACTCAAATTCTGTGGTTGGACGCACCTTAGCCACCAGCTATGTTGAGTTAATTCGTAACACGCCGTTATTAGTACAAATTTATTTGCTCTATTTTGTGTTTGGCCCCGTTTTAGGGCTCGATCGTTTTAGCACTGCCGTTTTAGCCTTGGCACTTTTCCAAGGTGCTTATACTGCCGAGATCTTCCGTGCAGGTTTAAATGGCATTGCGAAAGGACAATTTGAAGCCGCTCAATCTTTGGGCTTATCGAAGACCTATACTTATTGGGATGTAATCCTTCCGCAGGTGGTACAACGCACGTTGCCGCCTTTGACGAATGAAGTCATCTCTCTTATTAAGAACTCTTCAATTGTGAGTGTCATGGCGATTTTCGACCTGACAACTGAAGCCAGGAACATTGTTTCTGAAACCGCGATGCCATTCGAGATTTGGTTCTCTGTGGCGATCATTTATCTTGCTCTTACACTTTCACTTTCTGCCGTTGCTGCTTGGCTTGAGCATAAGCTCGGGGCTAACTGGCGAACACAATAAGGATTTATCAGCATGAAGCTATTTAAAACCGCGATTACAGCCCTACTTGCGCTTGCCGTCAGTTTGCCTGCACTTGCTTCTGAAACGCCTAACCTCGATAAAATCAACGAACGTGGCTCACTGCGCGTTGGTATGTCGACATTTGTTCCTTGGGCGATGCGAAACAAACAAGGCGATCTCGTTGGCTTTGAAATCGACGTGGCGAAACGCCTTGCCGAAGATTCAGGTTGGAAAGTCGAATTTGTACCGACGGCATGGGACGGCATCATCCCTTCTCTATTATCGAAGAAATTTGATGTAATCATCGGCGGCATGTCAATCACTGAAGCGCGATCTAAAAGTGTACTGTTCACAGAACCTTACTCTCACTCTGGCGTTCAGCTAGCAGCAAACAAAGACCTGGCTGAAGGCTTTACTCAGCTCTCTGATTTCGATTCTCGTCGTGTGAAGATAGCTGCTCGTCGTGGTGCTTTCACGGTTCAAGTCGCTCGTGAAACCTTCCCGAAAGCTAAGGTTCTACAATTTGATGACGACGCTCAAGCGTTCCAAGAAGTGTTAAACGGCAATGCACACGCGGTTATCGCATCTAGCCCGAAACCAGAACACGAAACAATCAAAAACGCAGACACGCTATTCATTCCATTTGAAGAGCGCCTATCAAAAGGTAACGAAGCGTTTGCTGTGCGCCTAGGCGAAACAGACAAAGCAGAATTTTTCAACGCGTGGATCAAAGCTCGTACTGAAGACGGTTGGTTGAAAGAACGTTACGAGTACTGGTTCTCTACGCTGGATTGGCAGGACCAGATTGCTCAAGGTCAGTAACCTGAAGCCGAGCGCACTTTTTAAATATCGGCTCGCTGTTGGTTGATTAATCAAGGTAGTGCGCTGTTTGCACTGCCTTCTCATCGACAACTTAAGTAGCCTTTTAAGTAGCTTTATTTGATTCGCTTTAGCTCCAAACAACAAACCAATAATAATTAATGCTTAAACAGGAATGACGTGAGTAGTACTAGCGCATTATCAACGCCCAAGCCCAACCTTCACATAAAGCCTTGGTATCAACGCCTTAACCTATTAGATGGGGTGTTGCTTGCCACCATTTGTGCGTTCGCAGGATGGCTTTATTATCGCTCTGCTGTTGGTATTAACTACCAGTGGCGCTGGGAAGGTGCGTTTACCCTGATTTTCATTCCACCTTCTCAAGGCAGTGTCCCTTATTTCTTCCAAGGCTTGGTCGCAACACTGCGCTTAAGTTTATGGAGCATGGTGTTAGCGCTCTCTTTCGGCACACTGTTAGGGGTAGCAAGACACTCTAAGATCGCTTTATTCAAAACACCGGCACTGATTTTCATCCAGTTGGTTCGAAATATTCCGCCATTGGTATTTGTATTTATCTTTTACTTCTTTGTCTCCAACCAGCTGATCCCTCTGCTTGGCTTAGAAAACGTTTTACGTGAACACAATGGTGAAATTAATGCTGTTCAAGCGTTCCTGTTCGGACCCGCAAACCTTTGGGAAAACTTAGCCTCTGGTGTTATCTGTATTGGCTTGCTTTCTTCGGCTTATATCGCTGAAGTGATTCGATCTGGTTTAGAGAGCATTCCTAAAGGTCAGTGGGAAGCAGCTGACTCTCTCGGTTTATCTACGCTGTCTAAATATCGATTTGTGGTTGGCCCACAGGTATTAACCGCGATTACGCCACCTTTGGCTGGCCAAGCAATCTCTTTGGTTAAAGACACGTCGATTGTGTCTCTGATTTCGATCCAAGAGATGACGTTTGTTGGTACTGAAATGGCGAACTCTTCCGGTTTGATCTTCGAGATCTGGCTAATTGTTGGCGCGGTTTACTTCGCGTTATGTTTCACCCTTTCACGTATTTTTAAAGTAATCGAACAACGCTCGAGTATTTACCTTAACCA
This sequence comes from Vibrio sp. ECSMB14106, assembly GCF_000972265.1. Taxonomy (NCBI): domain Bacteria; kingdom Pseudomonadati; phylum Pseudomonadota; class Gammaproteobacteria; order Vibrionales; family Vibrionaceae; genus Vibrio; species Vibrio sp. ECSMB14106. Next base: position 40,316 of record NZ_LAUM01000031.1, read on the forward strand.
CTAGTGTCATGGTTTATTTAGACGTGCGTTCAAGTGTCTGTTCGATTATCAAGATCATGATTCACAGTGCCACCGAGTTTAAACATAACCAACCCTTAGGTTACTGATGCCACATATAAACAAACTGGTCGTTTTGCGAGGTGATTTCAAAACCAAATCTTAAGTACAGCTCTCCAACTCGATTACCTTGCAGGTAACAAAGTTCGACGGGTTTATTGAGGCTGTCAGCCTTAGTTAAGCAATCTTTCAATACTTGGCTGCCAATGCCCTTTCCATGATACTCCGGCAGTAAGAAGAATCGACAAAAATAAAAGTGCTCGCCTTTGTCTTGCAACAACACACTCCCAATCGCTTTGCTTTGATATTCAATAATTTCAGGCCGTTCTTCTGCCCACTCTTCAGCATGTATATCTCGTTGAATTTGTTCATCCCAGCCAAATACGGCTTTGATTGGTTCAAACTCAGCAGCTTTCTTAAGCTCGAACAGAAATTCATAATCTGATGACTGAGTAGGTCTTGTTGAATACTTCAAAATATCTCCAACAATAAAATGAATGGTTACTGCTTTTTCACGTATTTCGCTGTCACCAGCATCTCACCGCCACCATCAAGTTTGCAATCTAGCTGATGATCTTTGCCTTCGTTGATACGTCTAATCACAGCTTTAGTACCAATTTTTAATACGCTAGAGCTACCTTTTACTTTTAAATCTTTAATAAAAGTTACTTTATCGCCAGTTTCTAAAACGGCACCGTTAACATCCTTAACGCGCGCTGCTTCTCTTTCTAAGCGCTCTTCTTCTGGGTTCCACTCATAAGCGCACTCAGGGCAGATTAGGTTGTTTTGATCTGGGTAGACGTATTCAGATTGGCATTGCGGACAAGGAGGTAAAGACATACGTTAATACTTCATTTAAATGGAATTTGTGCTCATTTTAATGGCTCTTGCTAGGCTTAGCGAGCACAAATCTAACCGATGAATCTAGAATAGGAAAAGAGCTGCGCCGAAAACAAACAAACACAGCCATGAAGCTGTGTTTGTTGATGAAACGAATTTGTTTAAAAGGCAGTCGTAATCTAAAAAGGTCAATGTTCTACTTTTGGCGAGTAGATTGAATACGCTGTGATTTGCCCAGCCACAATCGCGGAGAACATAAACAGCGCCGATAAGCCGATACTTGGGATCGGCAAAATAGACTGCTCAAACACCGATTGGCTAGCACTCACCAACACGCGACTACCCGGGACCAAGATAATGATCCCTTGCACGATATAGATCGAACCAGTGAGATCCATTTTCTTCGCAATCCAAGTACCATAAAGGGTAATCAACACTGTGGTTACCCAAGTACCCACAACCCAACCACTATCAAAACCTAGATAAAACGGGCCCCACATACCGAGAACAGCGACGGGTAAACCTAATAGAATATCCGTTAGGCGCGCATTAAACATCACACCGATAGAGACAGAAATCAGCACCAATCCAGAAATGTGCATCCATATCGGCACTGCATTGATATAAGAAATAGAAACGGCCTGCCCCCATATCGCTTCGCCAATATTGAGACCCATAACAATGCCAACAAACAGCTTAATGAGGGTTAACGCACTTTGACCGAGCAAGCTCGTGCCGGAGACCAAGTCATTAAACGCCAAACACTCTAATGCGTTGGCTATTGATAACCCGGGTACGAACAAAACTATTGAAGCAATACACAATGCCCAAACAGGAATGGGCAGGCCTGTACTCGCCAAGAAAGCAACGAAAATACCGGTCAATAACGCCGAAATGAATTCAACCGCGATGGCACGACGTGAATGTAGAACTTGCTGACACACCCAAACCATCAACCCCAAAAACACCGAGAAAGCAACCGCTTCTAGCGTGCTGCCCACAAGCATCAAATACGCGGGCGGAATGCCCATATTGGCAAGAGCTGTCACCCATTTAGAATAACCTACAGGTTCTGGCACCGGTTCACTACTCGGTTGATTAATACGAATAATGGTATTTGCCAACAAACTCAGATTAATTGAGGCCAATTTTTGGCGTTTTAGAATAACGGCGTTGTTATCATCTGGAAACTGATAGTTAATCGCGGTTGGCGTTGCTTGGATCATCACATCAACACCATGCTTTCTTGCATAGTATTGTGTGTACTTTTCAAGCTTATAAGGAGCACAACCACTGCGGTGAAGAGTGTCACCAATTTCAACAATTTTGTTAATTCGGTACTGAGAAGGCATGGGTGCATTAAGGGGGAGACAAAATATGAGGCAAATGTAACAAACGACAGACGGAATGACGAGGATTTTGCGCAAACTTTCAACTAAACTCGTTACTTTTTCTCCAAACGCTCATGATTACTTATAACGCCACTATTTGGGGATTAGTTTAGTGAATGATATGATTTATGCTCAAGTTGTATTTATGCATCTAAATTGTTATCAGAAACTCACAATTTGGATGAAAAACCCTTTATTTTAACTTACGACTTTTCATGATTTGCTCACGTCTCCAACGGAATGAGTATCCATTTAAATTTATAAATATGGGCTGACTCCTTTACCAAAGGTATAGGTTATCTGTTATTTTGGACCTAGACTGAACAAGAGTTTAATCACACTTTACTCTTTCTAGAAGCACAAAAGGCGAGTAAAAAACTATCGGAGTGGTGATTATGCGAGCACTTAGAGTAAAAATGAAAGAAAAAGGTTTCGTTTTCAGTTAGATGTGGCATTATCAAACTCGTTAAGACGATGTGCGTGCATCGTATAATGGCTATTACCTCAGCCTTCCAAGCTGATGATGCGGGTTCGATTCCCGCTGCACGCTCCAAGTCTCTTAATGCCTCAGTCTTACTCATAAGACAGTGTGCGTGCATCGTATAATGGCTATTACCTCAGCCTTCCAAGCTGATGATGCGGGTTCGATTCCCGCTGCACGCTCCAACTTCTTCTTAAGCTTCATTACGTGTTTTCTTCCAGCGATACCCTATTCAAAAACTTTCTCCATTCGTTAGGTCCATAGTCATTAAATCTATATTGATTAAACTTATTTTGTTTAAGCTTAGATTAACGAATCAACGTTAATAGACCAACCAAAGCTATTAACTCCTTAAATCGCTTCGTATTTCTGACAGCTATCTAAATCACACATTGCAGCTCAACTTTTAATGATTTTCAAAATTGTTCCAATTTAATAATCTTGGTCAATATCCGAAAAATCAGTTGTGTTAATGTGCGCGCATTAGCAACAACCCATAAATAATAAAAATGTTTAAAAGCAATGAGTTAACAATTAACATCGAAGCAATTAATGTCGCGCTGGCAAAAGTTGAAAAATGCCAATAAAATTCAGCTAGATACATTGAAAGGTTATGTGAACAGCGAGCCTGAACAGGCTGTACTGGCTTTTCGATCGCTGAATGAAGCAGAATCAATCGACGACAAGTTTAAAAAGGTCATGGCAGAGCTGCCGCACCTGAGCGGCGAAGCACACCACCTGCTTGAAACTTCTATCTTGCTACAGTGATTCTAACTACAGATAAGCCTCAGCCAATACAAGTTAGTTCATGTATTCCTGAACAGGTTGAGACTTATCTTTAACTGGTCACAATGTTTAACCAATGACTTAGCTGCCACACAAAGCTGTGCTGATAGGTTGAAATGAGTTGGTGATGTAACGCCCTCGAATTACTCCCAGAAGTTCCACCACTTTTTGCTGTTTTCTTCACGCTGCTGTTGGCCTTTCTCTGACCCTTTTCCTTCTTCTTTACGCTCTTGTTCCGCTTTCTTGTCTTTCTGCTTTTCTAATCCCGACTTTTCTTCGTCATTATCCATATCATCTTCAAGCTTTTCTTTCTTATCTTTGAGCTTCTCTTTACTCTCTTCGAGGGCTTCTTTCTCGTCTTCCAAATCGTCGAGTTCTTTATCTAGTTTCTGCTTATCTTTTTTGTTCTTACTTTTTTTCGCTTTCTTATTTTTCTCTTCGATCATTGAATCAAGCTGCTTCTCACGATCATCAATTTCGCCTTCAACTTTTTTAGCCTCAGCGAGCGTTTTCACTTCTTCTAAATCGGGCTTACCTTTACCAGCCCACTCAGGTTTAGCAGCAATGCTGTGGGTCGACCACGTTATTAAAGCCCCCGTTACTGCAAGTACTAGAACTGTCTTATTCATCCTTAAACTCCTATTCCTATAGTCTTTTAAAGCTAATACCTAAATAGCACTAAAACAAGGTAGCCGAACTAGATATGGCTTGTGTATCACCTTATAGCGTTAACGACTTCACCATACCCGCTTCAGCGTGACCAGGAATATTGCACGCGAACTCTACGTTATTATCACCATGGAAATGCCACAACAATTGCTTCGCTTTACCCGGTTTAACCGTAACTGTGCTACCCGAGTCATGAGCGTGATTACCCATATTTTTCATCATTTCACGGTGCTCTAATTGCTCTGAAGCAGAACCAATCGAGAATTCATGATCAATCTTACCGGTGTTCATCACAACGAACTGCACCACGTCGTTCGGCTCAATATCAACCTTGTTCTTAAATGTGATTTTCATATCGTCACTTAGCAGAACATGAACCACTTTATCCGGCTTTGCGCCTGTCGCAGGCATACCCACTTCAGACATGCCTTCCATATTCATCATCGAATGGTCCATCTTTCCATCCTTCATCATGCTGTGATCCATTTTTGAATGATCCATCTCTCCAATCTTCATCATCGAGTGATCCATATTCGAATGGTCCATTTCAGCAAAAGCCGTTGCAGTAGTTAACGTCAGTGCAATCGCAATAAATGTCTTTTTCATGATCGTTCCTTAGATTAATTCAGTTATTTATTTGTTAGTTTCACATGTTCATGTGGTACGCCCTTACTCACTCTGTTTTTGGTCAGTAAGGGCTAATAATCAATACGTTATTTGTTTGGTTCGTTTTGGCTATGCGTAATCTCACGCTGTTTCCAGAGCTTAAAGATTGCAGGCAACACCAGTAGGGTAAGCAATAGTGCAGACGCCATTCCGCCTATCATCGGCGCAGCAATTCGCTGCATCACTTCAGAGCCCGTTCCCTCGCCATACATAATTGGGATGAGGCCAATGATCACCGTAAGTACTGTCATCATCACTGGGCGAACACGCAGTCCTGCACCCTCACGAATCGCATCCGTTAAGTCTTCACTCTGAAGTGCTTGCTGGTTCTGCTCCGCATCCAATTTCTTGTAGTGCCATGCTTGATTTAGGTAGACCAACATAATGACGCCTATCTCAACAGCTACCCCGGCAAGGGCGATAAAGCCCACACCCACCGCAATCGAGAAGTTGTAATTGAGGACATGCATCAGCCATAGGCCGCCAACCATCGCGAGTGGCAATGTCAGCATGATCATCATCACCTCACCAACACGGCGGAAGCTTAGATAGAGCAACAACATGATGATGGCGATGGTGATTGGCACAACGACACTCAAACGCTCCTTCGCACGCTCCATGTATTCGTATTGACCAGACCACGCCAGTGAATAACCCGCAGGTAAGACGATTTGGTCAGAAACAACTTTTTGCGCCTCCGCGACATAAGAGCCAAGGTCGCGCCCTTCGATATCGACAAATACCCAACCATTAGGACGCGCGTTCTCCGTTTTAATCATCGGAGGGCCATCTTCATAACGAATATCTGCTACGTCCGATAGAGCGATACGAGCTCCGTTTGGTGTGACTAACGGTAGGTTCTGCAACTTAACGACAGAATCACGATAGCTTTGTGGGTAACGGACATTGATTGGATAACGCTCTAGCCCCTCAACGGTTTCGCCCACATTCATGCCACCAACCGCAGTCGAGATAACCTGTTGCACTTCTTTAATGCTCAAGCCATATCGCGCAGCCGAGCGACGTTTAATGTCTATCGTCACATAGCGACCGCCCGCAACACGCTCTGCGTAGACAGAAGCCGTACCACTCACGCTATTTAGGATGGGTTCAAGTTGCGAACCAATATCTTCAATTACGCTCAGCTCGGGGCCTGCGATTTTGATACCGATTGGGGTTTTAATACCGGTCGCTAACATGTCGATACGGGTTTTGATAGGCATAACCCACGCATTAGTTAAACCTGGGAACTGAATCAGATCATCAAACTCTTTACGCAGAGACTCAGTGGTGACACCGTCACGCCACTCATCTCGCGGTTTAAGCTGAATCACGGTTTCAATCATGGTTAACGGTGCAGGATCGGTTGCTGTCTCTGCTCGGCCAATTTTGCCCCACGTGGTTTCGACTTCTGGAATGGTTTTGATTAGCTTGTTGGTCTGTTGCAACAACTCACGAGCCTTACCTATTGAGATGCCCGGATACGTGGTTGGCATGTACATCAAATCCCCTTCGTCCAAAGGAGGGATGAACTCGCTGCCAAGCTTACTGGTTGGGTAATAAGCAGACGCCATTAAGCCAAGTGCGATAACAATCATCACCTTTGGATATTTTAGGCTGAGGTTCAGAAGCGGCTTGTACATCGCCACTAGGCTGCGGTTGACTGGGTTTTTGTGTTCAGGCAGCACGTTACCGCGAATGAAGTAACCCATTAGCACAGGCACAAGCGTGATAGCCAAACCAGCGGCTGCGGCCATCGCATACGTCTTGGTAAACGCAAGTGGCGAGAACATCTTGCCTTCTTGCCCTTCTAGCGCGAACACAGGCACAAAGCTCAAGGTAATGATAATCAGAGAGAAGAACAGCGGTGCGCCAACTTCTTCTGCTGCCTTACCAATCACTTGCCAACGGTTTTTGTCAGTGAGCGGAGTCCGTTCAATGTGTTTATGAACGTTCTCGATCATTACGATGGCACCATCCACCATGGCGCCAATCGCAATCGCTATTCCGCCAAGAGACATGATATTGGCGTTGATACCCTGCCAATGCATCACGATGAACGCGCCTAAAATACCGACAGGCAGACTTAGTGCGATAACCAGTGATGAGCGGATATGGAACAAGAACAGCGCACACACGACGGCGACCACGATGAACTCTTCAGCCAGTTTCTTCCAAAGGTTTTCAACGGCTGAATCAATCAAAGTCGAACGGTCATAAGTCGCGACAATCTCGACACCATCAGGTAAGCCTGCTTGCAGTTCAGCGAGTTTGGATTTCACCGAGTCGATCACTTCACTGGCATTTTCACCAAAGCGCATCACAATAACGCCGCCAACCGCTTCACCCTCACCATTGAGTTCAGAGATACCGCGACGCATTTGCGGGCCAAGATTAATGTCAGCAATGTCACCTAATAGCAACGGAGTCCCTTTGTCGGTCACTTTTAGCGGCAGAGATTGAATGTCTTCGATGCTTGTCAGGTAACCGGTGGTACGAACCATATGTTCGGCTTCCGCAATCTCAACAACAGACGCTCCTGTTTCTTGATTACCATCTTGGATTGCCTTGTTGACTTGCTGAAGCGTTAGGTCGTAAGCACGTAACTTGGCAGGATCAATCTGTACTTGGTACTGCTTCACCATGCCACCAACGGTCGCCACTTCAGACACGCCTTCTACGGTTTGCAATTCATACTTCAAGAACCAATCTTGCAAACTGCGAAGTTCTGCTAAATCGTGCTGACCGGTTTTATCTTGCAACACGTAGCTGTAAACCCAGCCCACACCGGTTGCATCTGGCCCTAGTGTTGGCTTGGCACTCGATGGCAAGTTAGTTGCAACTTGGCTTAGGTACTCCAACACTCGTGAACGCGCCCAGTACATATCAGTATCATCATTGAAGATGATATAGACATAGGAATCACCAAAGAACGAGTAACCACGAACCGTTTCAGCTCCTGGTACAGCTAACATGGCGGTGGTCAATGGATAAGTCACCTGATCCTCGACCACTTGTGGCGCTTGCCCCGGATAACTGGTTTTGATGATCACCTGAACATCTGACAAATCTGGAATGGCATCAACCGGTGTATTTTTAACGCTGTATAAGCCGCCAAATACGATGGCGACAGTGGCAACCAGCACTAAGAAACGGTTGCTAATAGACCAGCGAATAATTGCATTGATCATAGTTCGCCCTCACCCGTGCTATTCGTCGGTTCGAGAGATTTGAGCACATAATCAGAACCTTGCTTCGCCACTAGAAACCGAATGGTTTGACCCTCGGCAAACTCAGATAAATCAAGGTCATCACTGGCTTGGAAATTCATTTCACCCGCTTTCCAATTCCACTCAGGGACAGGCTGATGTTTTACGGTGATCATGCCAAAATCTGCCATCAACATGGTGATGTCACCCGTCACCCAAACTTCGCCAGCGATTTTGTGTTTGTTGACCTTGTAATCCACAACCTCGTACTGCCCTGACTCTGTCTTTCGCATCTCAAAGTCAATTGTCTTACCACGTTGCACGTCACTCATGTCTAAGCCTTCCGCAAAGGTGAAATTCATCAGCATGCCCGGCCAATCCCAATCTGGAACAGGCTGATGGTTAATCGTCACCATGCGACTGCCTTGCATAACATCGGAAATTTCACCGTTTGCCCATACGGTTTCAGCTTCTTCCTCAACACCATTGATGCGTGACAAATCAGCAGTTTGGCTCGATTCAGAATCCAACATGAAGTGCGCAGAAGTGACAATGTTCTCACCTTGCTTTAGCCCTTGAAGCACCTCTATTTTTTCGCCAGCTTCACGGCCAACCTCAATACGAGCAGAACGATACTTACCAGAACCCTCTGAAATCACCACTCGAGTCATACCACCGGAGTGAATCACTGAAGATCTTGGGATAGTAAGAACGGCTTCATCACTGATGGGCTTCAGCGCAATATTGGCGAACATATTTGGCTTAAGCTCGCCATTTGGGTTGGAGAACTTCAAACGAACGCGCAAGGTTCGAGTTTTTGGATCGAGGATTGGGTAAACGTAATCGACATTACCCAACCATTCTTTGCCAGGAATTGCATCTAGCGTCATCACCGCATTGCTGCCTGATGAGATCCAGTGCGCTTGACGCTCAAACACCTCAGCATCAACCCATACTTCGCCTAATGGGCCCGCACTGATTACCGCTTGTGCAGGTGAAAGGTAACCACCTTCTCGGATGTTCAAACTCGCGATAACACCATCGGCCGGCGCTTTGATTTCAATGGTTTGCGAGGCTTTACCTTGGCGCGTAATAGCGCGGATTTGCGTCTTATCAACACCCAAGGTAATTAAGCGTTCAGTCGAGCCCTTGATCAAACCTTTACGACCCGTCTTATAAGCACTGATCAACTCTTCTTGTGCTTTAACAAGCTCTGGAGAATAGAGTGTGAATAGTACGTCGCCTTTATTTACCTTTTCGCCCACCGCGTTGATGTAGAGTTTTTCCACCCATCCAGAAACACGCACGTTGGTTTGCCATAGTGCACTTTCATCGAATGCCACGTAGCCAACAGTTTCAATGCGCGGTGATAGCGCTTCTCTTGTTACTTGTGCGGTTTTCACGCCAAGGTTATTTTCTACCGATGGGTCGATAAATACGGTTCCTGCCTTGTCTTCTCCCGCACTTGAATCATCAGCATAAACAGGGATTAAATCCATCCCCATTGGCGACTGACCTGGCTTATCACGCTGATAATTTGGGTCCATTGGCGCCACCCAATACAGAGGTTCGTCCTTGGCCTGTTTACTTACATCTGCGTCTGTACTCGTTGCCACTGCTGACATGTCGTGTGCTGGGTTAATTAGAAAGTGATTCACACCAAAACCCAATGCACCACCGACCAATAAAGCGATAGTCGCTACTTTTACTGTATTCATTGTCTATTCCCTTATTGATTGGCTGTGTGTTTAGTTGCGCTTGGGTTGAGTTGTGGCTGGTTTACTTGGTATTCAAAACCACTGACTAACGCAGCTAACTTGCTGTTAACGATGTTGAGGTCGGTGATCAAACGTTGTTGCTCTAACTTAAGCGCCAGCTCATCGGTCGTTGCTAAAATGACATCGTTGAACTGAGCGGTATTGTTTTGGTAGCCCCTTTCAACCGCGCTGATTCGTGATGTGGTTTGAGGAAGCAAGGACGTTTGATAACGATCTAATCGCTGGATCAGATTTGATCGGTCCACCAGCAATGCGTTCACTTGCGCGTTCATTTGAGAAAGTAAGGTGTCTTTTTGAGACTTGGCCGCACCAACTTGATACTGAGCAGCCGATAAGTTTTTATCTTGTCGATTCCCCGTAAACAGCGGGATGTCGACTGTCAGATAAGCACTCACCAGATCAGAAGCAGGTTGACCTGCCATGTTATTGGCTTGGCGGTGCGCATACATCACTTCTACCCCAAACTGCGGGGTATAAGCTTGCTCGGCTAACTCAACCTGAGTTTGATTGGAGGAAATACTGACATCGGAGATCTTAACCAAAGGATGGTCAGTGAGTAGCTGGTAGTACTTGGTTGAATCGATATTGGTCGCTAATTTGCTTTCCAACAATGACCAATCGATTTGGTTAGTTGCATTCAGTGTGCCCTGAGAATCAAGAACCTGAGAGCCTAGCCAATCAGAACCCAACCATTCAGAAAGCTGAGAGATTAGACGACGCTGAACCTGCTGGTTTGCCTGAAGTTTCTCATCAAGCTTGCTCACTTGGAGCTGAGCATTAAGCAGATCTTGCGCTTCGCTTTTACCAATCGAGTAATTGGTTTGTACATAGTTTTCAAGCTCAACCAACAAACGACGATTTTGACGAATCACCGACTCAGCCTTTTGCTGATAACCTAACTCAAGCCAAAGCTGCGTCATGCTATTCGCAACCGTCAATTCTCTTGCTTGCACCTGCAAAGCTAAAGCATCTGCCTGTTGGCCTGCCTTTTTCTGTTGAAGGTTAAGCGTATCGCCACGCTCAAACTGCTGCATCAACCCTACCGATATATTGGTCATCGGGTCTTCATCGAATTGAAAGCTATCGACAGGCAAACCGCCAAATCCAACTTTTAATTTCGGGTCCATTAAGGTCGACCTGGCAATGCCTGTTTCTCGCATCGCTTGAGACTGAGCAAAGTACTGTTTGCGATTTCCATCTTCGCTTAACGCTATCTCAATCAGTGTATTGAGTTGCTGCGTCGAGCTTGCTTGGTCATGTGCTGAGATGTGTTGAGCATTTGAAGCTGACGCCGTGGTAGCCGCGAGCGTAGCACTTGAAAACAAGGCCATAGGCAAGGTAGCAGCAACCACTAAGCTCGTGTTCATGACAAACACAGAGGTTGTTGGTTTCATATTCACAATGAATGTCCATATCTAGCGCTAATTAGCGCATAAAAAAGAATGACTTATCAGATTTATCTAACTGATAGAGCTGTATTTTTAGATATAGATTTATGCGGAAGGTGGGCGTAGCAAAGATTGAGCGCGTGCGACTTTCTGCCCGATAATGACAGATTGAAAACGAGCTAAAGAAGAGACAAAGGGATTGGCGGCTTGAACAGCCTGAATCGGGTAAGAAGTTGCAGAACACACTGAGGCACAGCAATCGACACTCGAACAATGGTTACCCATCATCTGACTGCCGTCTTCGCTCATTGAAGACATATCGCATTGAGCCATCATGTCATGAGCACTCATACTAGAGTGTTCAGCGTGTGGATTTTCACTCATCACATGACATCCCGCCATGGAGTCATTAGCCGAAGTATCGCTGTGGTAACAAGCCGACTTGCTCGACCCCATTTCCATCATCATTACTTCAGTCATCAAGGCTGAGGAGCTTGAGGCATAGCTAGACATCAACATCGCAATGATGCTGAAAACAATAATCCAAGTTTTTCGGAATGTGTTTGTCATAGCTTACCTTTGAATTTACAACGCAACTATAAACGTTCCCCTTAGGGTAAGGTCAACGATGAAGTACAAATATTTGATTAAACTGGTAGTAACTGCTGAATAGATCAACAAAAGGAACACTCAATAAGCGAGAAGTGTGACTAATAAGATTTAAAATATCGTTTACGGAAGGCTGATACAAATATGAGCCTGAGGTATTACACAGGCTCCAACTTTTAGACTCAGTTATAGATTTGGCTCACGCTTATATCTAAGTCCAGAGGTTAAATACGAGAAAGCTGTACTTTTCTGTCTTTGTTGACCACGCAAAAGTTACCGCGCTTAGTGCGACACTTAGAGCATCGTTCACATTCTACAGGGCTTCTATCCCCTTCCTTCCAACGCTTAACTAAATGCGGTTCAGAAAGCAGCGGCCTTGAAAGCGCGAAGTATTCAATGCCTGTGTTGTTTGCAATCGCTTCGATAGCATTAAAATCCGTTAGGCCACCAACCGTGATAACTGGGATATTAACGTCTTGACTGATCGCGTGGCCATACTCATGGAAGTAGCCTTCAGCTTGAATGGTAAAACCATCGTGCGACTCGCCAATCATAGTGTCTGCTTTACCATGAATATTACCTGACACCACAATGCCATCCACGCCCACTTGTTCAAGCTTTTTACACACAATACGTGTTTCGTCGAAGGTCACGCCACCTTCAAAAAACTCCGAAGCTGTAAGCTTAACCAAGATAGTGAAATCATCACCCACTAGCTTGCGCGTCGCGGTATAGATCTCTAACAAGAATCTCATGCGGTTTTCTAAGCTACCGCCGTACTCATCTTCACGTTGGTTGTAGTAAGGGCTTAAGAACTGATTAATCAGGTAAGTGTGAGCGGCATGAATTTCAACGCCATCAAAACCTGACTTCTGTGCTCTCAAAGACGCTTGAGCAAAGGCATCAACAATGTAGTCGATCTCATCTTTGGTCATCGCTTTGCCTAGTGTTTGAGTTCCTTTTTCTGGAACCTCACTGGGTGCGTAGATCACTCGTTCGTCAAGATCATGCGTGGTTTTGGTGCCACCATAAGCCAATTGCATCACGATTTTAGAGTCGTTATCGTGGACGAGTTGAGTCAGCTTTTTGTATTCCTCGATAAACGAGTCGTTATACATCCCCATCATGCCTGCATTCGGCTTTTCTTCTTCAACGATGTTCGCGTAACCCGTCACGATCAGGCCGACTTCACCTTGAGCCAACTCTTCATAGATAGCGTACAGTTTATCTGTCATATGCCCGTCTTCGTTGGCCATATTTTCCCACGTTGCACTTCTCATGAAGCGGTTCTTTAGTGTCATCTTGCCAATGTGGGTTTCTGTAAACAAAGTGCTCAAGTATCTTCCTCTCAAAATCGTATTACGCGAGTTACCCATCAAGCATGGGCACTGATTCAGGCGGATACTACAGAGAATAAGACGAGGAAAACTTAATCTAGATTAAGAGAGCGGCGCTTTAGTATAAAAAACGTTCATTTCCATAAACAGCTTTATTCAGTTTGATCGGGTCCATTATCTATCGTTCAGAAAAGTTTTTTTCCTTGTAGATACCAACCTTGAAAGCACAACCAACGATCACTCCTATACCAGTAATTACTATTTAAATTTCCTCGCTACATAAGAACGTGGTTTGTCACGGTTCATTTCACGCTGAGCGGCAATCGCTCTGTTCTTACCTAGCCCTACCTTTATCTGATACCAAGTCTCATAAAATACAGCCATGCCAGGGCTTGACCACCAAGTCTTGTTGTAGAGTTTCTTGTTAGCAGCGACAACATCTGGCGATCGGTTCGCGCATTCCAGTGCCAATGCATAAGCTTCAGCATAAGGATCTTCGGCTATTTTTGTGACAAGCCCATACTCCTTTGCGGTTTTACTGTCGATCACCTTGGCGGTCATCGCCATCTCTAGGGTGTGATCTTTACGCATCAGCTCTCTAAAGGCGATTGCGCCTCCCATGTCTGGAATCAAACCCCACTTTGCTTCTAATATCGAGAAGTTCGCATCAGGACTAGCAATTCTAAAATCACCACCACTGACCAATTGAAGTCCACCTCCCCAGCAACGACCATGAATCGCAAAAATAACAGGACACGGAATATCTCGCCAACCCAGCGAAAAGCGCTGCGCTGCATTGGGTAATGTGGGAAACCATTTGAACAAAAGCTTCATTGCGCCAGACTTACTGGTCAACAGAGATTTAATATCAAGCCCTGAACAAAAATCAGCCCCATTGCCTTTCACTATCACGGCGCGAATCTCGGTGTTCTTTTTCAGCTGATTCACCATGTTATTCACACCTTGGAACATTGCCATGTCAATAGCATTGAGCTTATCGGGTCGATTCAGCACAACCGTGGCAATTTTATTTTCATCAATGGAACAAGTAATACGATCGAGGTTTGGCATGATAGCTACCTTCAGAGTGGTCAGACCTTTAGGTTATACATTTTATTAACATATGCCAAACTTGCACATTAAGAAGCGAGACCTGCGTTGCTTAACGCCTCTCCCTTACATAAACGACATCAACAAAAAAAAGCAGTGATGGCTCGCTCCATTCACTGCTTTTCGCTCGTAGCTTTATTGCCAATAGCTTTGATTACCAATGGCTTTAGGTCCTGATCAGAAGCTATGTTCTTCGAGATTTCAATAACAAGAAGATGAAATAACTGCCACCAATAATGGAAACTAACGTCCCTGCAGCGAGTTGAGCTGGGAATACCACTACTTGCCCTAACCAGTCAGCAAACAACATTAAGGCAGCACCAATTAAAAACGACAAGATAATCTGTTTTCTAACCAAACGAGCCCCCACCATGGCCGCGATATGCGGAGCCAGTAACCCGACAAATGCAACGGGCCCCATTGTGGTGGTTACTACCGAACATAAGATGGCGACGATACACAACAAAGAAGCATACGCTATTGAGATATTTAGGCCTCGCGCGCTCGCAAACTGACGGCCTGTGGCTATTAACGTCACCCAACGACTCAACAGTACAGCAGCACCAATACAAACGGTGATAACGATAGCCATGATCGTTGCCGACTCAGGTTCAACACGATAGGTAGAACCTGCCAACCAAGCCAATAAGGTGTATTTCCCTTCTCCCACTCGTGTTAAAGAGAATTGTACTAAAGCCTCTAACACTGCGGTCAGCGAAATACCCGTCAGGATTAGGATAGACGGCGCAAACTGATGTTTCTTACCAAGAAATAGTAATAGGCACAGCGCCATTGCACTGCCTAAAAACGCAATCCAAGGGCTCAACGAGTGAATCGAATAGCCCATGAATAAACTGCTGAAAATCAAAGCTAAAACAGCGCCCGCGGATACCCCAAGGATGTCTGGGCTCGCTAGTGGGTTGTAGACTAACCTTTGCAAGATCACTCCTGCGACAGCCAAACCGCCACCAGCGAATATCGCCGTTAACATTCTAGGCCAGCGAATAGACCACTCAAACGCGTCTGGAATAACAAAGTAGCCCATATCAGAAGAAGGCTGTGAGAGCGTGCTTAATGCCAGTAACCCAAAGATCATCGTGCCCAATAGAGAGTAAGCCAACGGTGAAATAGACTTTGGCCCCTCAGGCATCGAGAAAAATAACTGATCTTGAGCGGACATCTGCTTGCGAGCAATAATGATCAAAGCTGGAGCGCCAATCACCGCGGTTGCGGTACCCGTTGGAATCATATCCACAGACCATTGAGTCAAAAAGATAGCTAAACTGTCTGTAGTACAAAGTAGTAAAGCACCTAATAGACAACTTGCGATCAGTTCGGATTTCGCTTTTAAGAAGCCAAAGTGCCTCGCGATATTAGGGGCGATCAAACCGATAAAACTGATCACGCCTACCGAGGTAATCGATACCGACACCAACCAAACGCCGACTGCCATTAATACAAAAAATGTTGCACCAATATTGAGGCCGCGCGCAGCAGCCCCTTCCGTACCGATTGAAAGCAGGGTCAAAACTCGTGGTGCCAACAAAAATATGGCAAAAATCGGCACTAACTTAGGTATTAACCACAACACTTGTTCCCAGCCATTTTGCCCTAAATCACCCGCCCCCCACACAAACAAGTTCTGTGCGTACTGGTCGTTAAGCAGAATAATCGCCGTTGCAAATGCCCCTAGCAACAAGTTAACCGCCATACCCGCCAAGACAATGGGCAAGCCGCTCATGTTTTTGATACCAACAATGGAAACAATAAGCCCCATTGCTAGCAGTGCGCCAATCAACGCAAACCAGACTGAGTATTGCGCCACCAGCATAGGAGCGACTACATTCAATATGACCAGGCCAAGCCAGGCCCCTGACGATGTACCTAACGTTAACGGAGACATCATGCGATTCTGAGTCAACTGTTGGAAAAGGCTTCCTATTGTGCCGAGTGTGCCGCCTACCAAGATAGTCATAACTAACCGAGGCAAGTTGACATACAACAAGGCCATCAGCTCAAATGAGTCATCAACCATTGCGTTCAGCGTAGCGCGATCACTCACCTGTGAGAGTAACAAGATAAGCTCACCAATCGGGCCAAATTCCGACTGTCCTAACCATAAATGAGCAAGGGCAGCGAAAAACAAAGCTGCCCCGACCATTAAACCACTGATTTTCATTACTGCTCAGCTAGCTTCAATAGCGATTTCGCCATGACTTCTGCGTTATATAGGATCGACATCGCGCCACCATAGCTCCAACTTGCTTCTACCGCGCTCACTTGATGATTTCGCACAAAAGGCATGCTCTTCCATATTGGCGAACGGTTTAACTTGTCTTGATATGGAAAGGGTTCAAAGTAAAGTGCAACACCACTTTCCACGTTCTTAAGATCGGTCATCCGCTTTTGGTTGATACCCCACTGACTGGCAGGAAGCTCCATCTCGTTTTCAAAACCGAGCTTCTCCAATGCGTATTGTGGAATCGAGTTGTCGCCATAAATGAACACCGAAGTGGTGCTCGCAAAACGGAAAGAAGTGACTTTAGGTTTGTCGCCCGGATACGCTTTATCTAATTCAGCCTTCAGAACAGCAATACGTTCTTCCATCGCAGCGAGTTTACTATTCGCTTGTTCTTGTTTGCCAAGCAAGTGACCAATCTTCTTGAAGTTTTCAATGGCAGCCGCGGCATTGCTGTGGTGTTCACTGTATGTTTGGTAATAAAGTACTGGCGCGATTTCAGAAAGACGCGCCTGAAGATCTTTTTGAGGTGAAGCGATAAGAATCACATCTGGGTTGAGCTTCTTAAGCGCAGAAAAGTTTGGTTCAGTTCGAGTCCCTACATCGGTCACACCTTCAGGAATCGCAGGTTGAACAACCCAATCGCTGTAGCCTGCAATATCAGGCACCGCGACTGGCGTAACTCCCAGCTCGATAACTTGCTCTGCGATATCCCAGTTCAGTGCAACAACTCTTGTAGGTTGAGCCGGTAATGTTTTATTTCCCTCGCTATCCTGAACTTGAAAGCCTGCGATGACTTGAGCGGACAACAACAAGCACAACGAAGTAACAATCATATTAATTTTAGAAAAACGGGATGTAAAAGAGTTGATTTTCATATCACCACTACAACTTTGAAATATTTTCTCTATAACGACAAAGCAGCCCACACAGGCTGCTTAAGTTTATTAACTCAAGTTAACTAAAACTCGTAGTTCACACTGATCTCCACAGACTGCTCAGCACCAAACCAACAATTGGACTGGTCGTAACACGCATAATATTCTTCATTGAAAATATTGTTCACTGCTAGGTTGGCAGTCGCTCCCAATAAAGTCTCACTTGCTGCACCCAAGTCATAACCAATAGACAAGTCAACCACAGTATACGACGGTACTTTCCCTTGGGTATTTGTTGCATCCATTTGCATTTCCGCAACGTAGCGCGCACCAGCACTCAACCGAGAACCGGCTAATACTCCACTGAATACGTTGTAGTTAGCCCATACGTTTGCAGTATGTTCAGGTACGTAGATTGGTGTTGTTCCTTCTAAACCATTGCTAGAATCTTCTGTGATTTCCATGTCAGCGTAGGTATAAGCTGCCGCAATATCGAAATTTTCCGTTGCGAACCAACGTCCTGATAATTCAGCACCTTGCGATACAACTTCACCCACTTGAATTTTTGGCCCATAAACATTAGTTGGATCTGTCATCAACATGTCTTGCTTCACAATATGGAATAAAGAAACGGTGGCTTCTTTCGACATATCGTCAGACAGGTATTTGACGCCAATTTCAGCTTGCTGAGCATTTTCAGGGTCAAACTCATTACCAGATTTATCAACGCCCGGAGCTGGTTCAAAGCTAGTCGCGTAGCTTGCAAATGGCGCGAGTCCATTATCAAACTGATACAAACCACCCAAACGATAAGTAAACTGTTTATGGTCAGACTCATGAGCGTAGTATTCACTTTCCGATTTGTAGTGGTCAAATCGTGCGCCAGCAATAAGCACTAACGCGTCTAAACGAACTTGATCTTGAACGTAGAAACCAAGCTGGCTCGACGTTGTGTCATCCAGGTACTCGTTACCCTTAGTAACGTCATTACGATCTAGTAGGTCGTTGTTCGGATTCAATGGGTCAAAACTATTAAAACCGCTTCCACTAGCGCTGTAAGAGGAGTAGTTAACGTTACCATCCATATCTTGGTAATCTAAACCAAGTAATAAGTTGTGTTCTACTGAACCAACATCAACGATACCGCTCAACTGGTTATCAATGACAAAACCTTTAAAGCTTTCATCTGTTGAATAAAGAGCTCGGGCTAATTGATTTGGTGTGCTTGGATCGTAACTAATATGATATGTGTTCTCTTGATATAGAGATGCATCGGTATAGCGAGCGTTCTGTAAGAATGTCCAATTGTTATTGAAGTCATGGTTAATTTTATAGCCAACCATCAATACTTCACGTTCAAACGTACTCCAATTCTTATCCCCCACAGAAACTGATGGATCACTCGCCTTAAGCACCTCTATAGGCATTGAAGAGTTGATACCCATTGAAGGATCGTCTTGATAGTAGAGATTAAAGTTGATTAGTGTTTTTTCATTTACTTGCCAATCAACAGATGGTGCAATTAAGTAGCGCTCTTCTTCAGCGTTATCGACTTGGCTATCTTGCTTACGAGCCAAAGCAATCAGACGATATGAAAAATCACTGTCACCAAACTGACCCGTGGTATCAATAGAAGCTTCTTGCAGATTTCGAGAGCCTGTCGCAACACCAACCTTGGTTGATTGTTCAGTTTGTGGCGCTTTGGCTATCATGTTCACCATCCCACCCGGCGGCATCGCTCCATAAAGCACAGAAGTAGGCCCTTTGAATATTTCAACCTGTTGCATTGCAATCGGATCAATTTGCGGTTGTAAGTTCCAACCATTCAAATGTTGAAGTGAGAGGCCATCGTAATAGTTGACATTATTCGTCTTAAAACCGCGGATTGAGTACGAGTCAAACATAGCGACTGAACCACCACGACTTTCAGTCACAACACCAGGCGCATAACGAAGGGCTTGGTTCAAAGATTGAACACCTCGTTGCTCTAACTGTTCCTCATCAATAACCGTAATGCCCTGCGGCGTTTCTTCTGGCTCAAGTGCCGATTTCGTAGCTGTATTTCGGTAGGCTTTGCCGAGAACAGTGACAGTTTCTATATTAGACTTTGCCGTCGTAACGGTTTCTTCCGCCAACGCTTGTGCAGAGAGCGCCGTCAGCAACGCAACAGCAAGTGATGAATACTTAAAACGGGTGTGAGTGGTCATAATTCCCTCGGATACCAATACTTAATACAAATAATAATAAATCTCATTTGCATTGTATGTATCTATGAATGGGATAATTAACAATTTGGTGCAAATTTAAAAAGAACTTGATTCAATTTGATTGAAAATTAGCCAATTGGCAGCAAAAACCACAATTGGCCTCATTGAAAGGAAGGTTTTACAGGAAGATAATGAGTAAATATATGATTATGGTTTAATAATAGGAACCCAGTATTCCATTTCAGCATCAGCGGCATTTGCTTGGTAGCCAAGTGGGTACACTTCGAGTTCATAGCCGTCCACACCACGATATCCTGAACTTGGAAGCCAATTCAGTACAAGCCAGCTTAAAGTATGCCGCAAATTCTCAATAGGCCCACAATGTTTAACAACTGCGTAGGTTTGCTTCGGGATAGTCAATACCTCTAATTTATCAGAGATAATACTCGGTAATTGAGGGATTGAAATTCCATCAAGTAACTCAACCCCAGCCCAATAATGAATATTCGTGCCATCAAAACAAGATTGAGTAAGATCTACGACCCCAACAAATTGAAGTGCGCTATCATGAGGAAGGGTAACTTCATATTCCAAGCGCGACCAAAGCCGAGGGACTTTTTGGGCAAAATCTTGCGTCAATGAAAACAAACCGCTGATTTCAGAGGTTATCCCTTTAACGAGGAAAGGCTCTCTTTCATCAATTCGCACTTCCACAAAGCTTAACGCCCTTTTTTCTGAAGTACTTTCTATTTTAGACACTTGTATCGGTTTTCTTAGTCCTACTCTTTTGCCCGCTTTTCTATACTGGCTTGGGCTAGACCCAAACATTTGCTTAAACGAGCGGCTAAAGCTTATTTCTGAATTGAATCCGAGCCCCAGTGCAATATCGATAACACGCTCTTTTCCATCAAGCAGGAGTTCTGCAGCTTGGCTTAGCTTTAGCTCTCTCACATAGTTAGCCACTGTCAGCCCAGTTTCAGCTTGAAACACTCTTTGCAGTTGCCAGCGAGACCAGCAGCTTTGTTTCGCAATATCTTCTAGCGATAACGCTGAGCTAAGGTTTGAATGGATATAAGCCAAAACGCGACTAATACGATCAAATGCTGGAGTGTTCATATTCAAGGTTTCATATTCTCTTTAGTTGGCAACGCCCTAGTTACACCAATACTTTTATCATTTAAAGAGGCTTTTATCACTCAAAAAGAACAGCCTCTATACCGCTTATAAATTCCCCCCAAAAACAGAAGCGGCTATAAATGCTCCATTTTGTATAGTTATCCTCAATTATGCTGCTTATGATAACGCAACTGATTCTCATTGCTTTCATTAAGCGGATTTATTGGTCTAGAGACAGGGCTGACATGTTTCAGCTTTCAAACATCAAAATCATTCGTGATGAGCGAACCATACTCTCAATTGACGATCTTCACCTTCTAGCTTCACCAAACACTTGGTATACAAAATGCTATTGAATCGTAATAATTAAATGGCTTTTTTGAGCCTTCAATCACTAGCTTAGTTGAGCCTCTTTTGCTTCTGGGCAACTGAAACCACGCAAAATATTAAACAGAGAAATCAGTGTGAACACTATGATCACAAGCGATAGGTGCCACGCTTCACCCAACCCTAACTGAACCAACCCCATACTCACCATTGAAGATACCACCATCTGCCCACCACCTGACATCGCAGCCGCTGCGCCGGCATTCTTGTGGTATGGCGACATCACCAATGCCTGAGCACAAGGTAACGCGATACCATTACCTAAGATCATCAGAAACTGACCTAGCATTAAATATAAAGGATCTAATGGGCAAAAGAATAGCCACAACGCAGCACAAACATGCAGCACAGGTGTACAAAGCAACGTTTTCTTATTGCCGAGTATTGGACGAATACGATTACAAAGGGTCGTTCCCCCGAGCATTCCCAACGCAGGAATCACCGCCCACATGGCGTATTGATCTGACGTCATACCAATCTGGTTTTGCATAATAAATGGCATCACCGACACAGTGGTAATCATCAAACTAAAGTTAAGCCAACCGATACTCGCAAAACTCATGAAATAACGAGAAGTTAATAAGGCCTTGTATTGATAAAGCATTTTCTTTGGAGAAGGAATAACCGAAACCTGAGTGATGGTTTCCTTAAACTTAAATGCCAATACCACCCAAGCCAATGAAACATAACCAAGTAAAGAGATGAACACCATACTCCAGCCGAAGTGAAAGTTAATAAATCCGCCGATAACAGGGGCAATCAAAGGTGTAATGGAGGCTACCATCGCGATATAAGACATCGCCAATGGCAAATCAGCACCGCTGAATCGGTCTCGAGTCGATGCCCGAGCAAGTACCGCACAACAGCCAGTACCTAGACCTTGTAGGAAGCGCCCCATCACCATACCGGAAAATGAATGACTGAAGAACATGATCACCAGTAAGCCAAGCAAGGCAATCAACAAACCGCTCAACAGCACTTTTTTACGTCCCAAAGCGTCTGAAATAGGACCATAAATAAACTGAGAAGGGCCAAAGCCTAACAAGTACACACTCACCAGAAGCTGAGCTTGTTCTAAAGAAACATCGAAGTCCTTGGCAATCCAAGGTAACGAAGGAAAAACCAAACCCATGCTAAGTTGGCCGATACTGATGACCAAACACGCGAGTAAGATAGATCTAAAATCGAATCGGCGACTCATGATGTAAAGAGCTTGAACGAAGGGATTGCTTGGGTATTGACCTGACAACATAAAGCCCGAGAAAATAGCGAAGATGTTGCGAGGGTAGTATTCATTGTGCTCCGAGGTGATCGAATAGAGAATGGCAGGATAAACATACGCCAGCTTGTTAACTCATACAATACTCGTTGAACTAAATTCCTGAATAGTCACTTTTCACTTATCCGGGCTTTCCTCCGGTCAACCACAAGCTAAACTATTATCATGTTAAACAATCAAGAGGCTCCCATGAATAATCCTCACCGTATCCTTTCTTTTGCTTTGGCACTCATCATATCGGGTCCAATGGCATCAACTTCAGCGTTTGCATGGCAGGCGGAGAAGATCACAGACGGGCTCGATATTCCATGGGGTCTAACTTATGTGAACGATGGCTCGATGCTGGTCACAGAAAAAACAGGTGTCATTAAGCACGTTGATTTGAAAACAGGCGAGCAAAACACACTTTTCAGACTGCCAAATGTGTGGCGCAAAGGCCAAGGTGGCGCGTTGGATATCGCTTTCTCCCCCTTTGAAAAAAATAAGATCTATGTCACTTACAGTAAGGACATCGAGGGCCAAGGCACGACAACGCTCGCCTCCGCTCATTACAAAAACGGCGAGATTTCCAATTGGACCGACGTGTTTGTGTCCAAATCCAGAACCGACACAGGGCGCCACTTTGGCAGTCGCCTAACCTTTGATGATAGCCACCTGTATTTTTCGATAGGCGATCGCGGTGACCGAGATAACGGCCAAAACACCTTAACTCATGCGGGAGCAATATTACGGTTGAATGCTGATGGAAGCACGCCAAGTGATAACCCTTTCAAGGATAACAACAAGGTTTTGAATGAGATTTGGAGTTATGGTCATCGTAACCCTCAAGGCCTGTTTTACGACTTCCCGACTCAAAGACTCTGGTCGATCGAACACGGCCCTCGCGGTGGTGATGAGATAAACCTAATAAAAGCAGGTGCTAATTACGGGTGGCCTGTCACATCACACGGCAAAGAATATTGGGGGCCTATCAGTGTCGGGGATTCAAAAACCAAAGATGGTATTGAGTCTCCAGCAAAAGTTTACATTCCTTCAATAGCTCCAAGTAGTTTGATCGTATACCAAGGTGCAAAGTATCCTGAATTAAAAGACAAACTATTGGCGGGAGCGCTTAAACTCACCCACATCAATATTGTGACGGTTAACGAACAAGGTGAAGCAATAAAAGAGCAACGCATTCTAGAAGATTTAGGTGAGAGGATAAGAGATATCGAGACTTCACCAAACGGCGATATATTCTTCAGCACTGACAATGGTAACCTTTATCGCCTAACAAAGTAGCCTGATTCTCTTTAAAATTGAGATGCAACACTTACAACGAAATTTATAAATAAAAGCCGTTAAAACTGAGATCAAAGTCCAATTAGCGGCTTACTAACTGCAAAATAAAATGTGTCAAAACAGTGCAATCACTCCAAATTGGTCATCAATTTCGGCCGTCTTTTTCACAAAAACTACAACAAATCACCATATAACTGTAACTCTATGATATCCAAGGAATGCAAAGTTTGACTACCTCCAAGTTTCTGCAACCTTTCACTATGGATTCGATTGACTATCCCCGGATTTGATTTAGACTCCACTTCAGCTAGAAAGAAAGTTCTTTGTATATAAACATTTCGTTGGATTACTAGTAACCCCGTTGTGTTGTACACAATAGCAATAAACTTTTCCATGCTATCAGTGCCGCAATTGGCTCACTATAAAAATTTAATTTTAGGATATCATCATGTCTAACACAGTTACTGGTACAGTAAAATGGTTCAACGAAACTAAAGGCTTCGGTTTCATTCAACAAGAAAACGGTCCAGACGTATTCGCACATTTTTCTGCAATTACTGGCGACGGTTTCAAAACTCTTGCTGAAGGCCAAAAAGTTGAGTTCACAGTATCTCAAGGTCAAAAAGGCCCACAAGCTGACAGCATCAAAGTACTTTAATTTAGTATTTTAAAGCTTTCTAAGAATAGCCAGCCTCTGCTGGCTATTTTTTTGCCCACTATTCGGAGATTTAAGGTAATATTCTCCTCCATTACTTCTACCTAAGACACCTTCTCAATGGCTCTTAAACCGACAATCTATAAGTTTCGACTCTCTCTAACTGATATGAATCGCGACTATTATGACTCTTTTAATTTAACGATTGCACAGCACCCTTCAGAAACAGAACAGCGAATGATGGCTCGTATCATCGCTTTCTGTATCAATGCTTCGCCGGAGCTTCAGTTCACCAAAGGTTTGTCGACTATTGAAGAACCGGATTTATGGCAGAAATCGTTAGATGACCAGATCCTAGAATGGATTGATGTGGGTGAACCTGACCCAGAACGCGTTAAGAAAGCGACTCGCTTATCTAAGTCAGTACGTGTATTTAGCTTCAACACTAAGTCGAATGTTTGGTGGGAGCAGAACAAAGGCAAATTCGGTTATCTGAAAGCTCAAATTGTTCGTCTAGACAACGATGGTATAGAGCAATTAACAGCTATGACACAGCGTACAATGGATCTTTCCGTAATGCTGTCGGGTAATTCAGCGTTCGTAAATAGCGACACGCAATCTGCAGAAGTGACGTGGGAAGAGCTACAAAGTCATGACTGATCTTCAAACTATTACGGAGCCGCAAACCAAACTTCACCTATGTTTAAAAGAAGCAGGTTTAGACTCAATAAAAGCGATCACGACAGGCTATGAGAAAGAGCTGCAGTCATTCATCGAACAAAACCACTCTCTTTTCAAACACGCATGTAAGAACAAGTCCGATAACTCTGCACGTCAGACTTTGCTCGGCTTACTAACGAAAGTACATATCGATGTAAGCTATCGCTTTGAGAGTCATAAAGAAGCCAGTGAAGCGATGCAAAACGTATTCGATAATACTGTAGGTAATCAACATAGCGGCAAATTTCAAAACGCTAACGCTCAACAGTTAAAATTAGTCACTCATTTGTGGTTGTTCATTCAAGGACGACTAGGAATGGACTACAGCCTAGCCAATGATCATGCGGCGGCTACGTCAACATTGCTATCTCGCGTATCCAGAAACACGGACGATGAGGTTCGAGTAGAGTTTATGAGTAGTTTCTATGATGGCCTCAATATTTACCAAACCGAGAATAAACCATTAGGTTTTATTCATCGCTTAAAGCGTTTGTTTAACCTCTCTTAAACGCTTACCTATTTTCTCTATACGCTCTATATTTCCTTTAGAGCGTATCTACACCAAAGATAACCATTCATTAGATTTACCTTAGTTGAAACTACCCAATCCACCTTTATACAAATACAAAAAAGCCCCACCGACAAGTGAGGCCTTAAAATCTTTTTAAACGACGTATTAACGCAGGCCGTGTAAGAATTCGTGGCGCGTTGCTGGGTTTGATCTAAAAATACCACCCAGTGCAGTTGTTGTCGTTTCGCTGGTTGCATCCATCACACCACGAGACTTCACACAGTAGTGAACCGCATCCATAGTGACAGCAACATCATCAGTTTCTAATAGCGTTTGCAGTGCAACAAGGACCTGCTGCGTCATGCGCTCTTGAACTTGGGGGCGTTGTGCAAAAAACCGGACGATTCGATTGATTTTTGAAAGACCAATGATTTTACCTTGAGGAATGTACGCCACCGCCGTCTTACCATCAATAGTAACCAAGTGGTGCTCACAAGTACTGGTCACAGTAATGTCCTTCACCCGTACCATTTCACGAACACCCATCTTATTTTCAATGACGGTAATCTTAGGAAAGTTGGCGTAATCCAAACCAGAGAAAATTTCATCCACATACATCTTAGCAATACGCTGTGGCGTTTCTTCTAGGCTATCGTCCGTAAGATCAAGTTCAAGGAGAGTTAGAATCTCACGCATATGGTGTTCGATTCGTTCCTTTTTCTCTTCTCGGCTAATCTGGTTAGGACTCATTGGTGTCTCTAACCCACGGCTTGCTAGCGCATCTTTAACTAACTTCGCTGATTCGCTAAGACCTGACATTGAACTTCCTCTTTCTATTACCCCGTCTGGATGGCAAACAAGGATACTCGTAATTTTGAATAAATACACCCATATTTTAAGGGAGGTCATTATTTACGGGGCGTAAACTATGCTAAGGTGGCTGCAATTTCGTTGGCGAGTTTTCATAAACTCAATAGACCCAACCACCAAGTCAAAATAATAACGATTAAAGGATTTCAATTATGGGCTGTTGCGACGCTCCGGGCTTAATGCCAATTGAAGAAGCACTAGATAAGCTGCTGTCACCAATCAAACCAATCCAAATGACTCTGTCTCTTCCTCTCGCTGAAGCACTAGGTTATGTACTTGCTGAAGATATACTATCCCCTATTTTCGTACCTCCTTTTGATAATTCAGCAATGGATGGTTACGCGCTGCGTATTGCCGATTTAGAACACAACAAAACTCTACCTTTAACGGGAAAATCGTTTGCCGGCCAACCGTTTGAAGGCGAATGGCCAAGCAACACCTGTATTCGCATTATGACAGGCGCAAAAATCCCTGAAGGTTGTGATGCTGTCATCATGCAAGAAAATACGGTCGAGACAGACGCTGGAGTTGAGATCCTTCAAGACGACATCAAACTAAATAACAATATTCGCCCGACGGGTGACGACATCAAACGAGGCGACATCGTTCTTAGCCGCGGTGAACGCTTAACGCCTCGTGACATTCCAATGATTGCTTCATTGGGTGTAAGCCACGTGACAGTGTTACATAAACCTAAAGTCGCTTTCTTCTCTACTGGCGATGAGCTAAAGCCATTAGGGCAACCGCTTGAAGATGGTCAGATCTACGACAGCAACCGCTACGGTATTAAACCGCTCATCGAAGCGTTTGGTTGTGAAGCCATCGACCTCGGCATCATCCCTGATTGCCCTAAAACACTGAAAGAAACATTTGAGAAAGCTCAAGAGTTGGCAGACGTTGTCGTGACTTCTGGTGGCGTAAGTGTGGGGGAAGCGGATTACACCAAAGACATCCTAGAAGAGCTTGGTCAAATCGGCTTTTGGAAATTGGCAATCAAGCCGGGGAAACCATTCGCATTCGGTGAACTCGATAACGCATGGTTCTGCGGCCTACCGGGTAATCCTGTCTCGGCAATGATGACTATGTACGTGTTAGTACAACCTATGCTCGCGAAACTTGCAGGTCATACTGCGTGGGCAGGTCCGAAATCTATTCCTGCTATCACGAAATCGGCATTCAAAAAAGGCCCTGGCCGCACGGATTACCAGCGTGGTATTTACTCAATTGAAAACGGTCAATTTGTGGTAGAGACAACAGGCAACCAAAGCTCTGGCGCTTTCCGCTCTATGAGCTTAGCAAACTGCTTTGTGGTGCTTGAACGAGAACGTGGCCGTGTAGAAGTAGGCGAAACGGTTCAGATTCAACTGTTTAACTCGACGCTTTACTAACGAGGCTTATTGATGGAAATACTGTCTGATGCGGAGATGCTTCGCTACAACCGCCAAATTATTATCAAACAGTTTGATTTTGAAGGCCAAGAAGCGCTGAAACAGAGCTCAATCCTAGTATTAGGTGCAGGAGGCTTAGGTTGTGCGTCCTCTCAATACCTTGCGACTGCAGGTATTGGTAAGCTAACTCTTATCGACGATGATGTTGTTGAACTTTCTAACTTACAACGACAAGTACTTCATACCGATGCCGACATTGGTAGGAAAAAGGTCGATTCAGCCGCAGAATCACTGCAGGTATTGAACCCTCACCTAACGGTTGAGACCGTTGATCATCGACTGAATGACGAAGCGCTTGCGAAGTTAATTGAAGCGCACTCCTTAGTTCTTGATGCCTGTGACAACGTTGAAACACGCAACCAACTTAACCGCTTATGCTACTCCTCAAAAACACCATTAGTATCTGGCGCTGCTATTCGTATGGAAGGTCAGATTAGCGTGTTCACTTATCAAGATGAAAACGCACCGTGCTACCAGTGTTTAAGCGCCCTATTTGGCAATGCAGCGCTAAGCTGTGTCGAAGCCGGAGTATTGGCTCCTATCCTTGGAATGGTTGGTGCTGCACAAGCTTTAGAAGCCATCAAAGTTATTGCTCAATTTGGACAACCCAAACAAGGCAAGCTATTGATTCTCGATGCTATGTCACACAGTTGGAGGGAAATGAATTTAATGAAGATGCCTAATTGCTCGGTTTGTGGAAAAGCCGACAAACCTTCGTCCATCATCTAAATGCGTAGGTTTTAATTGCTAGGTTTTCATTGCTAAGTATTGTTCACAAGGCCTTGACCCCATAGTCAGGGCTTTTTTACACGCCCAATGCAGCTTTCTATACAGCACGAGCCAACGGAACACTAAAACCGGGCTACTAATTCATAACTGGTTCTGTATAAATTTAAAGTAAGTCGAAATATTCACTTTGTGTGTTATTCAAATAAGAGGCCGAATGTTTTTTTCTGCTTGGCTTCATTCACTTTACCAGTAATCTCACTTACTCTTTTACAGATAACCTTCAAAGACTTACTCTCATGAAACAGTTAAAAACAGGGATATTTATCTTAATGTGTGGTGTGGGCTTATTATTGACTCTCGCCTATTTCCCTCTGACCTCAGAGACAGGACAGCGCATTCACGCAAAAGTGATTTCGAACACCCTTACTCAATCGCTAGATGGGCATAGACGTTACCTCACCGTCCAGACAGAAGATAATCAAGTATTTCGCGTTTCCATTGCACCAACTACAGACTGCCCTATTGATTCTGTGGTCGCACTTGATACATTAAACAATCAAATAACCGGACAAAGCAGTTATCAGTTCATCCACTGTCGAACTGCACATTAATCGATATAACGACACTCATCGATGTCACTACAATAATCGATATAGCTTCACAAATAGCTATAACAACAAAAATGGACATAAGAAGAATGAATCAGCCACTCATTTCACCGGAACAACTGCAACAACGTTTACTAGCAGAAGACAACATCGTCACCCTAGATGCCAGTATCGAATTTCAGATCCCAAGCGAGTCGGAAAAGATTAAAGGACAAATGATTCCTGGCGCGATTCGTTTTGATTACGACAAAGACTTTTGTAATAAGCACACCCTACTTCCTCACATGTTCCCGTCCGAAAAACACTTCAACGCACGCGCACAAGAAATTGGCATCAACCAAAACAGTACGATTGTGGTTTACGATAACTCTGGAACCTTTGCTTCCCCTCGCGCATGGTGGATGTTTATGGCAATGGGACACAAAAGCGTTTACATCTTAGATGGTGGTTTACCTGCATGGATAGAAGCCGGCTACCCAACGGACACCGACTACAAAACAGAGGTACAACCGGGCAACTTTGAAGGCAACATTCAAGACAACTACTTTGTAAATGCTCAACAAATCCAACGTTTTTCCGATAACAAGAGCGCAAACATTATCGATGCACGTTCACAAGCTCGTTTCGATTCGGAAGTACCGGAACCACGTAAAGGCTTACGCAGCGGCCATATTCCCAACTCGATTTGTCTGCCATTCGCACAAGTATTAAGTGCAGGTAAATTGAAACCTCAAGAAGATCTAGTTGACGTCTTTTCAGCGTTAAATTTAACTCCCTCTCAGCCTATGTTCTTTAGCTGCGGGTCGGGTGTAACGGCTTGTATCATTCTATTAGCCGCTAAACTCTCTGGGTATTCAGGTGAAATGGGCGTTTATGATGGGTCGTGGACGGAATGGGGCGCCAACGAACAACTCCCTATTGCGATTACAAATCAGTAATTCAACTTCGTTTATTGCTACCATTAGAATACAGTACGCGACTGCAAAGAGCTTACTCAAAATGGCGATTTGAAGTCCCATGGAATAAATTCTTTGCGACGTGATTAGCGATTACCGTAATGTAAAACCAAAAAATTATAAACACTATTGCACAACAAGCGACATTGTTGACTAACATAAACTGTGAACGATCATAGGTTAATAGTGATCACTACTCTGAACGCTAATATTTTTCTCAAGAATATCAGCTCGTAGTCGTTATACTATTCAGTTATCGATACTTTAATTGTTGGTGTTTGTATCCTTGATTACATGCATCACCCTAAAAAACCAGTATATTGTCCCTTTCACTCTGTTAAAAACAGTAACAAACAAAAGGCATGCCATGGCTCTATTTAAGAAAAATATCTGGTCGCTGTACGCTCTGATCGTATTGTGTACTCTGATACTTTTCACTGGGTTGGGCTTAACGAAGTGGCAATCAAACAAAGATGATTTCATCGAGCAGCAACATATTCAAGTTGAACTTTTTTCTGGCTCAGTTAGCTCTCTCTTAACAAGCCAAGAAGCTTTATTAGAAGTCGTTGGGCATCAGCTTGCCCAGCAGTCAGACTTTACTCGAACAGCTGCAATTCAAATCCGTCCACTTTTAGACAAATTACTTGATACCCACCCTGCTATCGCAGCATTTGGGCTGCTCAACGCTCAGGGCGACTACATTTTTATCAGCTCTAACCTTCAGCTATCAGATCAAAAAAATCTACTCCAAGACCCGCACACGAGACATTCATTTTTAGAGACAATGGCGAGTGACAAGATGGTTTTGGGACGGACTTACTTTCAAGAGTCTTTAAACAGCCTAGTTATCCCGTTAAGAAAATCAATTTCAATCGATGGCAAGAATGTTGATGCTGTCATGAGTGCTGGTTTACGCTTAGACAGCACGATTGTGTTCGAAAACAATGCACACGCAGGCAGCTACAACACGCTAACTTTGCTGAGATCCGACAACTATCGTCAGTTTTTTTCTAGCGATATAGAATCTCTCGACGCTTATTCGAAGCCCGTTGATGATGATGTTATGACACGAATAATTGAAAGTTTTTTAGAACAAATTCCTTTCAGTATCGAAGAAGCCAAAGCCAACAAAAAGACGTACTCTTTCAGCATAAACGATGGTACATACCACTCACTAGTCAGCGCTAAATACATCCCAGATTACAAACTATGGGTAATCGGTCGCACAGACCTTTCTCATATCAATAATATCTTTGTAGAAGAGTTTGGCATTATCTTCGGTGCCTTTATTTTACTTCAGATCGGTTTCTACGTCCTAGTTAAGTCAATCGCAAAGAACGAGCAACGTACCCGGAGTCAACTGATTTACCAAGCCAATCACGACCCATTGACCTCCCTACCCAACCGTTTATACATGCGAAGAAATATTGGCAAATGGCTTGAACAAGAGTCAGAGCAATTCTCACTATTGTTTATCGATATAGATAACTTTAAATGTGTCAATGATACACATGGCCATGACTATGGCGATAAGGTACTCAAACAGATCGCTTTGCGTTTAATGAGGTTCCGCTTTCGGCTAAGTCTATTGGTTCGGGAATCCAGTGATGAATTTTTATTCCTAACACCACTAACAAATGATACCGAAATTAAACGACTAGCAGAACGCATCATAGAAGTACTGTCCCAACCTTACGATGTTGATGATTCTCAATTTTTATTGGGGTGCAGTATTGGTATCGCGATATTCCCAGAACACGGAAAAGACTTAGATAGTTTGCTTCGCTCAGCTGACATCTCAATGTATAAGGCGAAACAGCATCAAAACTCGTACAGTATTTTCACGGAGGAGATGCAAGAAGCCCACCTTTACAAAATGAAGGTAGAACAAAGGCTACGCATTGCTATAGAGAAACAAACTCTATTCATGGTTTTTCAACCGCTGGTCCGTGCCGATGATAGCATTCATGGTGTAGAAGCACTCGTACGCTGGATTGATGACGAACTAGGTTTTATTCCACCCGATGTATTTATACCGATAGCTGAAAGCACTGGTTTAATGCAAAAGCTAGGCACTTTCATCATCGAGTCTAGCGTTATGCAAATCGCTCATTTACGTCAGACAACCGAGCAAAAAATAGGGTTATCGATCAACATATCTGTCCGTCAATTTTCACATAAATCTTTCTCTAATCATTTGCTTACCGTACTCGAAGAATATCAGTTGCCAGCAAGCTGCCTAACACTAGAGATCACCGAAAGCCTGTTCATTGAAGATGTAACTTTGGTGAAGCCAATTTTCGAGGCCCTCAAAGAAAATGATATTAAGATCTCTCTGGATGACTTCGGTACTGGCTATTCTTCATTGAGTATGTTGAAGGTACTCCCTATCGATGAACTAAAGATAGATAAGAGCTTCATTGAAAACATTACTGTAGACCTGCAGTCGCTCACAATGGTACAAAACATCATTGCAATAGGTAAGAACTTTGGGATGGTGGTATTGGCGGAGGGCGTAGAAACGAATGAACATTTCTCTATCCTCAAATCATGTGGCTGTGACTTGATACAGGGTTATTACTTCTCTCGTCCTGTTCCATATGATGAATTATGCAATTATCTATCTTCAACTAAACCATTGAAATAGAAAGCAATAAGATCAATACGTCAGACATCAATCTCATAACTAACCGCACAAAAGGGGAGCCTAAATTTGCTGTCTTTGAGCTCTAGAAACTAAGAAGATAACGTGGATCTATTGCCCTACAATTGTAAAACAATCATGAGTCTTGGAGTTCAGCATGCTTCATCTGCTCATCCAAGTTAAGTACGGTCAAAGCATTGCTTACACTGGTCGCAATCACGTCTACCACGCCCGTTCTTAGTGCACCTAACAAAGCGAGTGGTTTACTGTTTTCGGCTGCGATGGCAATGACTTCCGCTATTGGGCGAAACTCTTCTAAGCCTAAGCCAATGACTCGGTCACTCATTACCGTGTTTGCCGCTTTACCGTATACATCAAAAAAGTCATAGCCAGCAAAGTCCCCTACCACACCTTGTAGTAAACGAGACTGAACCACCTCACCCGCAGTAAACCAACCTAAGTCGACCATGTAGCTGTTTTCGCTCATATCTCCGATACCGACTAAAGCAACATCAGCCTTTCGGGCTAGATCGAGTGTTTGCTTAACGGTGCTGTTTTCCATGAATGCTGTTTTTTGCGCTTTATTCTCTGCATAAGCAGGCGCGTATAGCGTTTCTGATGAACCGCCGTACTTTTTCGCTAACTGTCTACATATATGGTCGGCATTAAACATACCACCTCTTGGGTGAATACCGCCGATACCACATACAAACTTACAGTCACGTGGCGTGATTACGCCAGTATGGTGAGCGACTGAAGATACATTACGACCTTGTCCAACCGTTACCACCATGCCGTTTTTCAAGGTACTGGTCAGATAGTTGGATACTAAGCCTGCTACTTGCAGTCTTTGCTTATCTTCATTCGGTTGGTCTAAGGCTACAAGCGCACGCTTTACACCAAAACGCTCTATCAAACGTTGTTCGATTTTTGCGCTAAATACGGGGTGGTATTTCACGGTGATTTCAACAATACCTTCATCTCGAGCTTGCCTGAGCATTCGACCAACCTTTGCACGAGAGATAGAAAATTTCTTAGAGATCTCTTCTTGGGTTGCCCCATCTTGGTAATAGGCAACCGCTACTTCAGTTAGGAGATCAGTGTTTTCTTCGGAAACATCTTGGATATTGTTACTCATATACCACTCAACCAATATTTAACAATTATTTTACCTGCTGTACTTCCTAATATAGGAGAGTTCAGTAAGCGATAAACAAGTTTACACCCCGAACATATGTAACAACAAGGAACATTTGATCAGCATGGTAACCTTGATTGGGCTATTGATTAGTTAGGCTCAATTTGACCGTTAAACGTTTGCTTACATACCCCATAATTACTAGAGCGAAATATATTTGACTGAAGTCACCATACAGCACCATTTACCGTTGACTTTGACGCTAGATCGGATAAATATGGCTACATCATTTACTCATCGATCGATCATATGTTCCGTGCAAATGTTCGTTCGAAGAAAAATTTAAATTAATGTAAGTTTAATTCACTGGTACAACCTTGAGAAACTTCATTAGTTAGCTTGCAAATGCCCGCACCTCTCCCATTAAAGAGGTCTTCTGCGATACATAGGATGATCAAAATGAGCAATAAATTAGAGCAACTTCGTAAACTAACCACTGTTGTAGCTGACACTGGCGATATTGAAGCTATCAGCAAGTACACTCCTGAAGATGCAACAACTAACCCATCTCTAATTCTTAAAGCCGCTCAAATTGCTGAGTACGCACCTCTAATCGATGCTTCTATCGAATACGCTAAAGCTCAAAGCGAAGACAAAGCACAACAAGTTCAAGATACTTGCGACATGCTTAACGTGAACATTGGTAAAGAAATCCTGAAAGTGGTACCTGGTCGCATCTCTACTGAAGTAGATGCTCGTCTTTCTTACGACATGGAAGGCAGCGTTGCTAAAGCGCGTCAGCTTATCAAAATGTACAACGACGCTGGCATCACTAACGACCGTATCCTTATCAAACTGGCTTCTACTTGGGAAGGCATCCGTGCAGCTGAAATCCTAGAGAAAGAAGGCATCAACTGTAACCTGACGCTTCTATTCTCTTTCGCTCAAGCACGTGCTTGTGCTGAAGCTGGCGTATTCCTTATCTCTCCTTTCGTTGGTCGCATCATGGACTGGTACAAAGCGAAAGAAGGTCGTGATTTCGAAGCTTCAGAAGATCCAGGCGTAATCTCTGTTTCAGACATCTACAACTACTACAAAGAGCACGGTTACAAGACAGTTGTTATGGGCGCAAGCTTCCGTAACATCGGCGAGATCCTTGAACTTGCTGGCTGTGACCGTCTAACTATCGCTCCTCAACTTCTAGCAGACCTAGAAGCAGCGGAAGGCGAAGTAGTAGAGAAGCTAATCGACTCTAACGGTACTAAAGAGCGTCCTGCTGCAATGACTCACGCTGAGTTCCTATGGGATCACAACCAAGACCCAATGGCTGTAGAAAAGCTAGCTGAAGGCATCCGCAACTTCGCCGTTGACCAAGGCAAACTAGAAGACATGATCGCAGCTAAGCTGTAATCACTAAGAATTAAAAAAGGGGAACGTTTGCGTTCCCCTCTTCATATCAAATTTACTATTTCAAACTTTAACTCTATTTGGAAGCAATTATGACTCAATCTAGAAAGCATCTTGCTAACGCTATCCGTGCTCTAAGCATGGATGGTGTTCAACAAGCAAACTCTGGTCACCCAGGCGCACCTATGGGTATGGCTGACATCGCTGAAGTACTTTGGCGCTCTCACCTAAACCACAACCCAGCAAACCCAGAGTGGGCTGACCGCGACCGTTTTATCCTGTCTAACGGCCACGGCTCAATGCTGATTTACTCTCTGCTTCACCTAGCAGGTTACGAGCTTTCAATTGAAGACCTTAAGAACTTCCGTCAACTGCACTCTAAGACGCCAGGTCACCCAGAGTACGGTTACGCACCAGGTATCGAAACGACTACTGGTCCTTTAGGTCAAGGCATCACTAACGCTGTTGGTATGGCAATGGCTGAGAAAGCGCTTGCTGCTCAGTTCAACAAAGAAGGCCACGATATCGTAGACCACTACACTTATGCATTCATGGGTGATGGTTGTCTGATGGAAGGCATTTCTCACGAAGCCTGTTCTCTAGCAGGTACGCTTGGTCTTGGTAAGCTGGTTGCTTTCTGGGATGACAACGGCATCTCTATCGATGGTGAAGTTGAGG
>NZ_LAUM01000032.1:0-233 GCF_000972265.1 Vibrio sp. ECSMB14106
TTTAAGATTTTGTGACTCAACGAATACTGACTTCAAAACTAATATTCATGTAAACATGAACATGTAATTCTAAAGCTATTACCATTCCAACAGAATGGTAATGAATTGACTGTGCCAAATAACCCCTCTCTATAAAGAAAGTAATTATTCGTATTGGTCACTCAGTTCATTGAAATCATTGTGTTACCGAAGTAACTGCTATTACGCTCTTTCGAAAAAGAACCAATAACGTT
>NZ_LAUM01000033.1:0-67395 GCF_000972265.1 Vibrio sp. ECSMB14106
CTAGCGTTTTGTGATTTACATCTCAATCGCTAGGGGTGCGTACTATACCTGCGCCACTTAGAGAGTCAAGGGTTATTTTAAACTCTTCTTTCTCTACCGATTTCACTGTGTGACTTTCGTCTCACTCCGTGTCGGTGAGGCGGCATTATAGAGAGATCGACATAGAGCACAAGGGCTTTTTTAAATAAAAGTTTTGTTCGCCTAAAAAGCCACCAGATCCGCATTTTTCGAATAAAAACTAAACATTTGAGACGTATCACAGCAATACATTGGAAAAATGGAAGCCATGAACGTAAGATTCATGTATCTATTTTGTTAAGAGTAGATGTGTCTATTTCGTTTATTAATATGTAGTATTCCGATATGAACTCAAAAAAATCGATGTTGTTAATTGTCGCACTAGCTGTTCTAGGTGGCATTATTTTCTCTCAGGTAGATATATCGCCTGCAATTACCTTTATCCTTGGTGTCTTGGCTTCCGCTTTTGTTGTTAACTTTTCAAGCACCGACTCAAAATCAGATTCAGAACCTAAAGCTTCAACCAAAACACTTTATGTAGGTAACCTTCCATACAAAGCGAACGAATCACATGTACGTGAATTATTCTCTGAGCATGGTGAAGTATTTGCAGTACGTTTAATGAAAGACAAACGTACTGGTAAAAGAAGAGGCTTTGGATTTGTTGTTATGGCAAGTAATGATGTGAATCATGCAATCTCTGCACTTAACGATAAAGATTACATGCAACGAACTTTAAAAGTACGCGTTGCAAATGATCCTAAACATCCTGAAGCGGACGAATCTGAACTGAGCTAAACCCTAACTGCTTTAACATACTATTTAGTGCACTTTCTTTTTTAGGAAGTGCACTACAAAAAACCTCACGCACTCCCCCTTCTTTATTAATGCTTTCCAAACCCAACAAATCTTGAACCCGTTTAGCTATCGCTTTACCAGAATCTATCAGCACTACACTTTCACCTAGTACTTGTTGAATCTCTGATTTGATCAGTGGGAAATGGGTACACCCTAATACGGCCACATCAATGGTATTGATCATCGGTTGAAGGATCTGCTGTAACTCTTCAAGGCTAATCCCCTCACCTCTGAGTTTATCTTCGGCCATATCCACCAGCCGAGTAGAACCCAATAGCTCTACTCTTTTATTACTCGAGAAGTTGTTGATGAGCTCGTGTGTGTATTCACGAGTAATCGTCGCGGGAGTCGCAATAAGGCCAACCGCTTTATTAGCAAGTAACGAGGCTGGCTTGATTGCCGGAACAACCCCAACAATAGGGATTAGGTTACTAGCACGAAGTGTAGGTAATACAATCGTACTTGCTGTATTACAAGCTATCACCACAATATCAATCACGTGGCTAGCCACAAAACTGGTAACGATACTTTGAACTCTGCTAATAAGTACTTGTTGATCAAGCTCACCGTATGGGTAAGCCTCGTTATCGAATACATAGATATAGTTGTGATTGGGTAGTAACTGGCTTATCTCTTTATATACAGACAGACCGCCAACTCCAGAATCAAAGACCAATATGTTTTTTTGTATGCTTTCCGACACAACCATTACCTGTAATAAGTTCCGTAGCAATGATACCCCTTCACTTAGTTTTCGCCAATCATCACTCTACATAATGCAAGCTCGGTAGCGTTGATGCACAAAGCGCTCACCCTGCTCTACATTTTCTAGCTCTATCTTAAGCTTTCCTTTAAAGCATGGCGCTGACGTTACTAAGGTATGGAATTCGCCATCTTCACCACAGGGGTCAACGTGACTTGGCAAACTGTCTATTAGTTCAGGCGTGTATTGTTGCCCACAATAGCCAGCATCTAATGACTCACTATCAACCGTGACGAGAAAGGTTTCGATTCCTCTGTCTATTATTTCACTCGCAAGTGCCTGACTGCTCTCTCCCATTAGGGGAAATACACACTCCCAACCAACTGGTTCTATATAGCTTTTTCGATAATCGGCAATACCATTACAGAACATATCTCCAAATGCGACCGCGTCGATTGATAAGCCAGACCCTTTCAATGCTGAGACAATCGTACTTTGGTAAATCTCATTGCTTGGGAACACTTCCGGAAGCTCTATGGTGATGAGTGGCAAACCGATTAATTGCGCCTGCATGGCAACAACTTCGATCGGAGTCACTTGGAAAGGAACTTCATCTCCCACATACGTCGTATAGAGAGCGACAACTTCATATTCGGTGCTTTCAAGTAGACGCTCTAGCGTTAATGTCGAGTCTTTACCTGACGACCAACTTATGACGACTTTCTTTTTCATTGATATACCCAATAAGAAAAAACCGCCCGAAGGCGGTTTAGATGTAAATTAAAATTGGTAAGTAGCATTCACGTAATATGTACGCTCTGGTGATGGGTATCCACCAGCAGTCTCGTACTCTTCGTCAGTTAAGTTATCCACTCGACCATTTAAAGTAAGATTTTCATTCGCATAATAGTTAACTGAAACATCAAACAAGCTATATGCTGCAAGATCTTCAGAGAAGTCTGTTCGCTCACCTACGTATTGGTAACCTAATGAAACATCAACCTCATCAAAACTAGCTACCGCATTATACTTATAGATCTCTTTAGCGCGGCGGACTAGCTGCTCACCTGATTGGTCTTCAGGGTCTTGAAAATTAGCGCTTACTTGATGATTAATAAAGTATGTATCAAACCCTACGACCATTTCCACACCACGCAACTGGCTTTCACCATCAGTGTTGTAGTACTTACTCGTCGCATAGTTATAATCAATCAAGTCTTCGACATTTGTATCGTATCCAGTAACCGACCAATCTACGCCTTTAACTAGGCCACTAAAAGTCAGCTCTACCGAGTCAGCTTTTTCCGATTCTAGCTGCTCATTACCGTAGTAGCTATATAATTGATACAAGTTAGGCGCCTTGAAGGATGTACCATAAGCTGCTTTAACAACAAGCCACTCCGCATAACGATAGCCTACCCCTGTGTTGTAAGTGGCTTCGGCACCAAATTGCTCATTATCATCAACACGAAAGCTCAACTCACCAAACACTTTATCTGCATCTGCGTTTAATGCTGCGAAGTATGCAATGTTAGTTCTGTCATATTCAGTATTCGATGGTTTTACAATGTAGGCTTCATCTCGCCAATCAACACCACCGCTCAGAGTCAGAGCTGAAGCCAGTTTGTATGAGTTTACCCACTGTAGGTTTAACTGCTCAAGTTCATCAGATGTTGCCGATGCTGAGTTTTTACCTAGAGATTGCTCGTAGTTCCAGTTGTCTTGGTTCTGATAATTAACAAGAAAATCTGACTTGAGTTCACTACCTTTAAATTTAACACCAGCGGCAACTGTAGAATTTTGAACTTCAGCTTCTTTATATGAATGAGCAGTACCGAATGAACCGTCGTACTGAGAGATCGTTTCAAACATTCTGAAGTTAGCGAAACTACTCCATTGCTTATCAAAATTATGTACATAACCAATTAACGCGTTACGTGATTCAAACCCATGACGGTCTCCATCGTTAACACCTGGTAATGGGTGAACGTTGTAACCCTCATCAGAGTCGTAGCCAACGGATACGTTCAAATGACCGTTTTCACCAATCTTATCACCACTAACAAAGCTAAGCTCTTGATAATCTAAACTTCCCAGACCGGCACTTACTGCTGTTTCTTCGTTGTCAGAACTCGCAACTGTAATGATATTAATAACACCACCGATCGCCTCTGAACCATACATTGATGCACGAGCTCCACGAACGTATTCCACTCGGTCAACAAATGTTATTGGTAACTGGCTAAAATCAACACCACCCTTTGCTGCTCGAGCAAAACGAATACCGTCAATTAATACGAGAACCTGATCAGAGTTAGCGCCTCGAACAAAGATCGAAGCTTGTTGGCCTCGACCTCCATTTTGTGAGACTTGGATACCTGTCAGTCGCCTAAACACATCCGTTAAAGATTTCGCTTGAATACGGGCGATATCTTGGCGAGTCACAACCTCAACTTGAGCAACAACACTTTCAGTGCTTTGCTCAAAACGGTTAGCCGTAACCACCATGGTTTCATCGGCAGAGGCTTCTTGGGCGTGTAACGGGGAGATAGGTGAAAGCAGCGATGCTACAGCAACCGCTAAAAGGGATTTGTTCATGTTGTGATCCTAAATCGCGTAAAGTCCTACCAAACCACATTGTGTGGCTTAGCCGCTGGCAGGTATTCGGACTCAAGAGCACAACCTTATGGTTACCTAATATTCGACTTCCCACAAAAAGCTATTTGCAGTGTCTTATGAATATTCGTTCTCTTTTACCGCTGCGCGTCAGTTCTGGATTCACACCAGATTCCCTCTTCAGCCATCTATACATCCAAATGGCACCAGCTTGTCGGAGATAGTATTAACCTATGAATCATTTGTCTAGTCTAAGATAGTTATAAGCTATAGTTTTCAAGGTCGATTTTATATTGAATAGCTCTCAACACTGGACAAGCGCCTGTGATTGAATAAAATCTGCGCTCTTGATTTAAAAGCACGACAGCAAAAGGCATAACAATGGCGAATTTAGATGTAAACCCGCAACGCTACCAAGAACAGCTCGCAGAAAAGACTGAACGTCTTACTGAAATGTTCTCACAATATGATGTGCCTGAGCTGGAAGTGTATGAATCTCCAGAACAACACTACCGCATGCGTGCTGAATTCCGCGTGTGGCATGAAGGTGACGATATGTATTACGTCATGTTCAATCAAGAAACCAAAGAAAAATACCGCGTAGACCAGTTTCCTGCGGCTAGTCGTCTTATCAACGATCTAATGCCTCTATTAACGGATGCAATGAAGAGCAACCACTCTCTACGCCACAAGCTATTCCAAGTAGACTTCCTTTCTACGTTAAGCGGTGAGATTTTGGTGTCACTGCTTTACCACCGTCAGTTGGGTGAGCAATGGATTCAAGATGCTAAAGCGCTAAAACAGCAATTGAACGATGAAGGTTTTAACCTAAACCTGATTGGCCGTGCGCGTAAGATGAAAATCGTACTAGACCGCGACTACGTAATTGAAAAGCTAGACGTGAATGGTGACAGCTACATCTACCAACAAGTAGAAAACAGCTTTACTCAACCAAACGGTAAAGTAGCAGAGAAAATGCTGGAATGGGCTGTCGACTGTACTCAAGACAGCAAAGGTGACTTGCTAGAACTTTACTGTGGTAACGGTAACTTCTCATTAGCACTGGCACAAAACTTTGAGCGTGTACTAGCAACTGAACTAGCGAAGCCATCTGTTGAATCTGCTCAGTACAACATTGCGGCGAACAAGATTGATAATGTTCAGATCATTCGTATGTCTGCGGAAGATTTTACCGTAGCAATGGAAGGTAAGCGTGAATTCCGCCGTCTGCAACAGGCGAACATCGATCTTAAGAGCTACAACTGCAACACTATCTTTGTTGATCCACCGCGTTCAGGTATGGATGTTGATACTTGTAAGATGGTTCAAGGGTATGAACGAATCATGTACATCTCTTGTAACCCTGAGACATTGAAAGAGAACCTAGACATTCTAAGCGAAACACACGACATTACTCGTTTTGCTCTGTTCGACCAGTTCCCTTACACCCACCATATGGAAGCGGGCGTGATGTTGGAACGCAAAGCGTAAATCATGATTCAAACCTCTAAGCGCTCGTGATGAGCGCTTTTTTTTGATATCGCTATACCGCCAATTTCAAGTCCGTGGTTTGAGCTCCACCACATTGCCTTCTGGATCTTCTATATAGGCAGAATAACCAAAACCTTGAGCACCATAGCGCTCTGCAAACTCGCTAACTTTAATATCGTGTTTGTGTAGATAATTGATCAACTCTCGCTCATCAAAAGCCGCTATTTGCAGACAAAAATGGTCGAGGTTTCTCCCATCTTGTTGCGGCGCCTTGCCGCCAAGTTTTCCTAGCTCACTATCGACGACGACTAAGTCAATGATTGACTCCCCCGCCCTTAATTGCGTCAACCCTAAGTCTGGCAATTCCCTTTCAATAAGACAACCCAGCACCTGCTGGTAAAAATAGAGCATCGCCTCACGGTTTGAAGTCCGCAATACAATATGGTCAATGGCCTTTATCTCTATCATGCAGCTTCTCCTTGTAACACGCACACTCCCCTAGTATAGGTAACATTACGTACAAAAAAATCACAATGGATAAGTAAACTACTGGGCTAAATCGTGATATCTAATTGCAAATAAAGCCTTTCCTTTCAAGTGGGCTTCTAGTTCTACATTGTTCTTTTCAAAACGGTTAACCGTTACGGTTAAGACTCTTTATGTCACACTTCACTTGGTTATAAGTATTTAGGAAGTACCAATGGCAACAATTTCAGATGTATCACGTATCGCAGGCGTATCGAAAGCCCCCGAGAGTTGGTCGAAGCGGGAATGAGGGGCTTAAATACAAACCAAACTCGGTGCCGCAAGACTTAACCACCAGCTACAAAAAAGGCCTGACGATAAAGCCAAGCCTTTACTTCACTATTTACCAAGCGAAGTGCTGAGGTTATTCAGCTTAAGTCGCTTTACCGATAAAACCGAGCTTTTTTCCTACCCAAGCTAACAGCAACATCGCAACAATAATCGCAAAAAAGTTTGAGCCCGCATCAGGATGTTGTGCTTTGACAAAAGCCGAGTGGCCAAATGCACCAACAAAGAAGCAAGCTAAACCTACCAATGGAATATCTTCAGAGACTGGGTTAGTTAGATACTCCTGGTAAAGTGCTTGTACAGTCAACACTAAAGCAATAAGCGGGAAAATAGAGAAGCCCACTTCGCTCATTGTGACCCAAGATAACAGCGCATCACCACACACACCGGCAACAACAGCTAGTACGAGTGTTTTTCTTTCAGAACCACGGTTTACAGTATTATTTTCATTCGACATTATTCAATCCCGCCTTTTAATCGGTTACGTTCACGTTCTTTACGATACCAAAAAGCCCCTTTGGCCATCATTCGCAATTGCATGATCAAGCGATCAGCCAATTCATCTCGCTGACGTCGATCTAAATCTAGTGCTTCTGCCCCTGAGTTAAAAACCAATATGACGGAGGCTTCAGCTTGAGTAAAAGCTTCATCTCTTGTCATGCCAGTCGTAATCAAATATTCGGTTAACTCAGCAGAGAAGTGCTGTATTTCACGAGCTACTGCAGCACGAAACTCAAATGAAGTTCCTGAACGCTCTCGTAATAACAGTCTGAATACATTTGGACTGCTTTCAATGAATTCCATAAAGGTTTCAACCGATGTGCGAATCACACTGCCTTCTTTTACTATACGCTGACGAGCTTGACGCATTAATTGACGTAATAATAAGCCACCTTCATCAACCATAGTTAAACCAAGCTCATCCATGTCTTTGAAATGACGATAAAAGGAAGTTGGGGCTATTCCAGCCTCACGAGCAACTTCTCTCAAGCTTAGGTTGGAAAAACTACGATCGGCGCTGAGTTGGCTAAATGCTGCATCAATTAAGCTACGACGAGTTTTTTCTTTTTGCTGTGCGCGAATGCCCATTGGTTTCATACTTTATCAAATTCTTCTTTTACAGCCTAAACAGGCATGTCTAATACTCTCTTCAATATAACGCGAATCACTTATTTATATAAGGCACTCTGGTTATATAAGACACTCAACATACCTCTTTGTTCACGTACCGAAGTAAATACGCTCGAACAAAAAATTTCAATCTCCACACTGTGATTTGGAGACATACAACATACCAAATGTTATTTTTTTGAGAACACTGCGTGATCCCACCGACTCTCTGATGTCCTTTTCATGTACCCAAGAACAGAATCAGTTAAAATCTCACTAAAGCAATGTTAATTAAATATAACAAGGAAGATATCTATGCCGCACTCCAACCACTTTGATGTAATCGTAATTGGTAGTGGCCCCGGAGGAGAAGGGGCAGCGATGGGATTAACCAAAGCAGGGTTGAATGTTGCGATCATTGAGAAAGAGAGCAGCGTTGGTGGTGGTTGCACCCATTGGGGAACCATTCCTTCCAAAGCACTGCGTCATGCTGTAAGTCGTATTATTGAATTCAACAGCAACCCGCTGTTTTGTCAAAATAACAAAAGCATCCACTCTACCTTCTCCAGTATTCTGGGCCATGCTAAATCAGTCATCGATAAACAGACTCGACTGCGCCAGGGCTTTTATGATCGCAACCAATGTACATTGGTGTTTGGTTCTGCACGTTTTATCGATACCAACACTATCTCTGTCATGCAAAGCGATGGGACAGAAGAACATTACAGTGCTGACAAGTTTGTAATCGCAACGGGTTCGCGACCTTATCAGCCAGATAATGTTGATTTCTTGCATGAACGTATCTATGACAGCGACTCGATTCTTTCTCTTAAGCACGACCCGCAACACATCATTATTTATGGCGCTGGTGTTATTGGCTGTGAATACGCCTCAATCTTCCGCGGTTTAGGTGTAAAAACCGATCTCATCAATACTCGTGACCGCCTACTCTCATTCCTAGACAATGAAACGTCTGATGCGCTTTCTTACCACTTCTGGAACAGCGGTGTTGTGATTCGTAACGA
The DNA here is from genome assembly GCF_000972265.1 of Vibrio sp. ECSMB14106. Classification (NCBI taxonomy): domain Bacteria; kingdom Pseudomonadati; phylum Pseudomonadota; class Gammaproteobacteria; order Vibrionales; family Vibrionaceae; genus Vibrio; species Vibrio sp. ECSMB14106. Next base: position 8,635 of record NZ_LAUM01000033.1, read on the forward strand.
TGAAACCTTTGAGAAAATTGAAGGTACGGACGATGGCGTTATCATTCACCTAGAGTCTGGCAAGAAAATGCGTGCGGATTGCCTACTGTATGCCAACGGTCGAACAGGTAATACCGATAAACTGAACCTTAGTGCGGTTGGCTTAGAAGCCGATTCTCGTGGACAAGTATCCATAAACACCAATTACCAAACCAGCGTTGACCATGTTTACGCGGTAGGTGATGTGATTGGTTACCCCAGCTTAGCGAGTGCTGCTTACGACCAAGGTCGATTTGTCGCACAAGCGATCGTCAAAGGTGAAGCAGAACACCACCTGATTGAAGACATCCCAACAGGGATCTACACCATCCCTGAGATCAGCTCTGTGGGTAAAACCGAGCAAGAGTTAACCGCTGCAAAAGTGCCGTACGAAGTGGGACGCTCTTCATTCAAACACTTAGCTCGCGCTCAAATTGCGGGTAAAGACATTGGTAGCTTGAAGATTCTGTTCCATCGCGAAACCAAAGAGATTTTAGGCATCCACGTGTTTGGTGAGCGTGCCGCTGAAATCATCCATATCGGACAAGCGATTATGGAACAGAAAGGTGAAGCCAATACCATCGAGTACTTTGTGAATACGACCTTTAACTATCCAACGATGGCGGAAGCTTATCGTGTTGCAGCACTCAACGGGCTCAACCGTTTATTCTAGATAAAGAACCAATAGGAGTATTTGACCACCCATAGGCCAAATACATAAACAGCAAGCCATGCGCTTGCTGTTTTTATTTAAGATATTGAATAGTAAGGTATTGATCGTAATTAGATCATGATGTTCTAAATATCCCTTTACCTGTACAGCTTCATTTATTCTCCACAAAAAGAGCCCTCAGAGCTAAGCGAGAAACTCACCCTTCTTCCACTGAGAAACAAACAACACACCAAGACCAATTCCGCGCATTGCCATAAAGCTCAGCATCGCTAGCCACAGTGCATGGTTCTCTAAACCTGATGCTAAGTAGAAAATCGCGAAGAAACTGCAGGTCGCAACAAACATACTATTGCGCATATCCTTACCTTTAGTGGCCCCAACAAAAATCCCATCCAGTAAAAAGCACCACATAGACACCAATGGCATTGCTATTAACCACGGTAAATACACCTCGGCTTGGCTCTTCACGTCTGGGATTGTAGTAATCATATTGATTAAGCTCGAGCCAGCGATTGCGAAGGCTATGGTCAGTACCAAACAAATATTGAAGCTCCAGAAAAAGGTACCAATCAATGACTGGTTTAACTCATCTTTATCTTTCGCGCCAATCGCTTTACCCACCATGGCTTCCATTGCATAGGCAAAGCCATCCATCCCATAAGAGATGATCATCAAGAAACTCATCAACACGGCATTGGCCGCAACAACATCATCGCCAAAGCTTGCGCCTTGGAAAGTCATGAAAGTAAACGTGGCTTGCAGACACAGAGAACGCAGGAAAATATCTCGATTCAGTTTTACGAAGCGACTTAAACCTTGGCTGGTTTTCTTAAGCAGATTCCATGGTGATGGTAACTGTTTCTTCACCCAGATTCGGTAAACACAAATCAGGCCAAATGTTAGACCGGCATAATCAGCCATTACAGATGCCAATGCAGCACCTTCCACTTGCCACCCTAAACCGATAACAAAAACAATATCCAAAACGATATTGGTGATATTGGTGATGATCACCATCCACATGGGCGCTTTGGCATTTTGAGTCCCGAGCAGCCAACCTAGAATCACAAAGTTAGTAAGCGCGGCAGGCGCACTCCAGGCGCGGATTGAAAAATATTGCTGACCATAGTGCTTAACTTGATCACTGGCGCTACTCAATGAGAAAACTAAATCGGCGACTAGACTGTGTAAAAGCAAAAAGACACCAGCAAACCCCAAGGCCATGGTTACACCTTGCACGAACACCAAACCAAGCTGTTTGCCATCATTCGCACCATAAGATTGTGCAGCTAGCCCTGTTGTCGACATACGCAGGAAACCAAGCAACCAAAAGGTCACGCTGATCATTGTGCCGCCCAGCGCCACACCACCTAAATACCAAGAGTGCTCGAGGTGACCGATAACCGCCGCATCGACTAAGCCCAGCAGTGGAACAGTAATATTAGAGAGAACCATCGGGATCGCGAGCAACAACACTTTTTTGTGCATCGCCTGATTGGATAGCGTTTGAAAAATAGTTTGGGGATTAAATAGCTTCACGATCACCTCTTCGATTAGAGGCGATAGTTTAACCTAGTGGGTGTACTTTCACTATGTTGCGAGGCTTTACTTATCTTTTACTTATACCGAGGCGTGTATTCCTCGATTTTAAGGCTGAGTTGTTAGTATTACCATTTAACGAGGACTAATTGTGGAGTTAAACGTTTTTTGACCTGAGAGATCTTACACAATAATCGCTGCCACAATTTCCAACGATTGCATTGTTGGTCTAGGGGAGAAAACGCTTTTACCCATTGTGCCCATGGCAGCCAATTAAGAACGCTGTCTATTGGTGAAGACAACCCATGAGCATACTTTCCTGAACCAAGCTTTTGTCCCAACGTACTTGAGCTTTTATCTCCAGCTAACACTAAACACGCATGTGCATGAGTAAAGTAGCGGCTCAAAGACTGAATGAAGTTCGCCGTCTGCTGTTCATTGCAATCGAGCAGAGCATGTTCACACACCACCATCACCGAGGCTTGTTCTGGAATATTAAGTTCATCCAACCAAGTTAGGTCATCGACAGAACCACACTCCAAGCGATATCGTTCATTTTTGTGGAACAAGCGTTGCCGCCAAACTAGATTTTCCGTGACATCCAATTCTACCCAATGACAGCGGCCATTATCTAAACGGTAGAAACGGGTGTCGAGCCCAGCCCCAACATTGATGACCCAAGCATCTGGGTTGTGAGACAGAAATTGTTGAACTTGAGAGTCACAAAGCTGAGTCAGGGTTGCGTAGAGAAGTTGTTGTTGGTCGAGTTCACCGGTAAGACATTCTGGTGCCAATTGGCAACGCTTACAGGCTTGCGCTCCGATAGGATCATAAACCAAACCATCATCGGCAAGACTTTCGCGGCTGCGAAACCAAAGATGTTGAACGAGATTCGTCGGAACTTGAAATTCTTGATGTGCAAACCCTTGATCAAAAGAAGCCTTTTGAACAGAGGAGCGCGGCTTACGAGTAAGCGGCTTCATTTGAGGTTTGGTTGGATTTGGCATCATCATCTTCCTTGTATCTCGACAAAGAAGATGATAATGAATATCAATTACAATAACAAGTTATTGAGAATAAATATCAATAAGCTGTTTGTACTGACTACATCCAGTCGGTGTTGCGAATAATACCAACCGCAAGTCCTTCAATAGACAAGTGTTGAGATTCTAGATCGACATGGATTGGAGAAAACTCTTCATTTTCAGCATGTAACAGAACCGTTGCACCTTTACGTTCTAGGCGTTTAACCGTTACATCATCATCGACACGAGCCACAACAACCTGACCATCGCGTACATCTTGTGTTTTATGAACAGCTAATAAATCACCATCCATAATACCGATGTCTTTCATACTTTCGCCATTTACACGAAGTAAGAAGTCAGCTTGTGGTTTAAACATGCCAGGATCAACTTGGTAATGCATTTCTACATGTTCTTGAGCCAAAATAGGCTCACCAGCGGCAACCTGACCGATGAGTGGTAAACCTTGTTCTTCGTTTGCTGCATCTTCAAGCAAAATACGAATACCGCGAGACGCACCCGGGATAATCTCAATCGCTTCTTTACGAGCAAGAGCTTTCAAATGTTCTTCTGCTGCATTAGCAGAACGGAAGCCTAATTCACGTGCAATTTCTGCACGCGTCGGTGGCATTCCGGAATCTTCGATCTTACTTTTGATAAGGTCAAAGACTTGTTGCTGGCGGGGCGTTAACGGCTTCATGATTCACCTGTCTTTTTATACAGTTGACTGTGAGTATATCCAGTAACTGAACAAAAGCAAAGCAATTGGTTGTTTTTAGTTCATTTTTAGCGAATTACAAAAACAATATCTCTAGCCAGACGTAACCCGCTAACATTAAACAGATAAAAACCGCTGCCGAACCGACATCTTTTGCCATTCCAGATAGCTCATGATGTTCACTGCCAATCCGATCAACGACCGCTTCAATCGCAGTATTTATTAGCTCGACAACCATCACCAATACGATGGCAGAGATCATCAAGATTCGCTCAACCTGGCTTACGTCTAGGTAAAACGCCAGTGGGATGAGTACAGCTGCCAGCAACACTTCTTGTCGAAATGCAGCTTCGTTTTTAAACGAACTCGTGATGCCCTGCCATGAAAAGCCTGCAGCTTTGATGATACGTTTGAATCCTGTACTTGATTTCTTTGTCATTTTTAACTCTATACTCAATCAGTCGATGAATGATTTTCCACAAACTTAACGCCAATATGACTATTTCCATTAAAAGGTTAGACCAGTTTCTGGTATTCTTGCATCGATTAAATTTACGCCTAGGCTTACCCCTATTTCACTCATAGGATTTATCCTTTCATCATAGAAATAGCGATACGCTTAAGCACATTGAAATAACTATTGAGGCAGTGAACCTATATGTCTTCTGGACAATCTTTTTCACGTTCATTAATGAAGCTACCTTTATCCTTATTGGTAAAAGGCACATCAATCCCTTCAAACCCAGTTGAGGATTTGAACATTGATTTAGGCAAACCGATTGTATACGCCTTACCGTTTCGCTCAAGTGTAGACATGCTTACATTGCAAAAACATGCACTTGAACTGGGACTACCTGATCCGTTGAGCAAGCTTGAAATCAACGGTAAATCACTGCAACGCTACGTTTTTATCTCTTCTCGCAAAACTTTACTGCAAGACGATGATTATGTACCAAGCTCTTCAATTGAAGTTTTCTCGGAGCTGCTTTCACTGCATGCCGACGACTCTGAGCTTGATGTTCAAGTTATCCCTGCCACTGTGCTGTGGGGACGTAAACCCGGTAAAGAGAATAACCAGAAGCCTTACCTACAAGCAATGAATGGCTTAGAGAAGTCAAAAGCTGTATTACTGGCAGGCCGTGACTGCCTAGTTCGATTTAGCCCTGTGGTTTCTTTACGTTATATGGCTAACTCTCACGGTACCGACAGCACCATCGCGCATAAATTAGCGCGCGTGGCACGTATTCACTTCTCTCGCCAAAAGTTAGCAGCATCAGGACCGAACCTACCCAGCCGCCAAGCTCTTTTTAACCGCCTACTGAAGTCAGAAGCGATCAAGAAGGCAATTGAAGATGAAGCAAAATCAAAGAACATCTCGGTCGAGAAAGCGAGCAAAGAAGCTCAAGATATCATGGATGAGATTGCCGCTAATTTCTCTTACTCACTGATTAAGCGTGGAGAGAAAGTGCTTGGTTGGTTATGGAATAAGTTGTACCAAGGCCTACACATCAATAACGCTTCAACAGTTCGTAAGCTGGCTCAAGATGGCCACGAAATCGTTTATGTACCTTGTCACCGTAGCCATATGGACTACCTACTGTTGTCTTATGTTTTATATCATGAAGGCATGGTGCCTCCACACATCGCAGCGGGCATCAACTTGAACTTCTTCCCTGCTGGCCCTATTTTCCGCCATGGTGGTGCGTTCTTTATTCGTCGTAGCTTCAAAGGCAACAAGCTGTACTCAACTATTTTCCGTGAATACCTAGCAGAGCTATTTGCAAAAGGTTACTCGGTAGAATACTTCAGTGAAGGTGGCCGTTCTCGTACGGGCCGTCTATTGCAAGCGAAAACCGGCATGTTAGCAATGACAATCCAAGCCATGCTGCGTGGTATGAACCGCCCAGTTACTTTGGTTCCTGTGTACATCGGCTACGAACACGTTATGGAGGTAGCGACCTACGCCAAAGAGCTTCGTGGTAAGCGCAAAGAGAAAGAAAACGCCAGCCTTGTGATTCGAACTCTGCGTAAACTGCGCAACTTTGGTAAAGGTTATGTCAACTTCGGTGAGCCGATCCAACTGAACCAATATCTAAACGAACACGCACCTGAGTGGACCAAAGATATCGACCCAATGGGGGCTGGTAAACCACAATGGATGAACCCTGTGGTTAATGGTTTGGCAACTAAGATGATGACGCATATTAATGATGCAGCAGCGACCAACGCTCTAACTCTTTGTGCAACCGCTCTACTCGCTTCACGACAACGTGCATTATCTCGTGACTCTTTGGTTTCTCAGATCAACTGTTACCTGTCTTTACTGAAAAATGTACCTTACTCTAATACATTCACGGTACCAAAAGAGAGCGCTGAAGATCTGGTCAAACACGCTGAATCACTAAACAAGTTCCTGATCGAATCAGATTCAATGGGCGATATAGTTTCACTCGATCGTCACCAATCCATTCTGATGACGTACTACCGTAACAACATCATTCACTTGTTCGCTCTACCGTCGTTAATTGCTCAAATGACGATTCGTCAGCGTGGTCTATCGATTGAAGCTATTCAAAAGAATGTTGCTGCACTCTACCCATTCTTGAAGAAAGAGTTGTTCCTAAGCTACGACGAAGACAAGCTTGAAGGTGTGGTTTCAAACATCATTGAAGAGCTAGTCAGCCAAGGTATGCTTGTTGTGTCAAACAACGAAGTCACCATCAACCAATCAAACAGCCAAGCACTGATGCTATTAGGTCGTACGATTACAGAAACGCTGCAGCGCTACTCTATTGCTCTAAACCTATTGGCAGAAAATCCTGAACTGGATAAATCTGATCTGGAAACAAAGAGCCAAGACATTGCACAGCGCCTTGGTCGCTTACATGGTATCAACGCTCCAGAGTTCTTCGACAAAGGTGTATTCGCATCGATGTTCGCGACACTGAAACAGCAGCAATACCTAGACAACGATGGTAACTGTGATTTAGAAAAGACTCAGCAATTCGCTAAGCTTCTTTACTCTATGCTTTACCCAGAAGTGCGTATTACGATTCAAGAGAGCATCCACCAAGTAGAGTAATCTTTCAGCTAATATTCGCTTTAATCACTAGACTGAAACGATCAAAAAAGGCACCAAATAGGTGCCTTTTCATTTTGAGTCAAGCAACTCAAAAAGCTAAGTTCTACCAGAAGGTAATGAACAAACCGACAGTTACTGCCATCCCAACATAGTTGTTGTTGAGGAAGGCTTGGAAGCATAGGTCTCGGTCGCGATGACGCATCAAGTGCTGTTGGTACACAAACAAGCCCCCTACCGCTAACAAAGCCCAGTAAAAGATATCACCCAAATGGTAATGCATGCCCACTGCAATCAACATCGTCAGTGTTACTAACTGCAAAAAGCCAACGATAAGCTTATCGAATCGGCCAAACAAAATAGCTGTCGACTTAATGCCAACCTTAAGGTCATCATCGCGGTCGACCATGGCATATTGTGTGTCGTAGGCAATCGTCCAAAATGCATTCATTATAAAAATAAACCAAACAACACTTGGTAGATCATTGGTTTGTGCCGCCCAAGCCATTGGTATTGCCCAGCTGAAAGCCAACCCAAGGAACAATTGTGGAAGATGGGTAAAGCGCTTCATGAACGGATAAATGAAAGCTAAGCCAATTCCGATAAAAGACAATTTGATGGTAAGAGGGTTCATAGTTAGCACCAACAAGAATGAGACCACAGCCAGTGCTAAAAAAAGTAATATGGCTTCTCTACTGGAAACCAAACCTGAAGGCAATGGACGCTGCTTGGTTCGTTTTACATGGCCATCTACTTTGCGATCAGCAAAATCATTAATCACACAACCAGCTGAGCGCATCAGCACCACACCTAATACGAAAACAATCAAAACATCAAGGTCAGGCATGCCTTGCGCGGCGATAATCAACGACCACAAGGTCGGCCAAAGAAGTAACAAAGTACCAATTGGGCGATTCATTCGTGTTAATTGCCAGTACGCCTTCGCTTTGGTAGCAAGCATTTACACACTCTCCTTAGAGTAAATGGGGGATGTTGGCAAAAACAGTTCTGCGACGAGCATAGGCTTGTGATTCATCCATAAACGAGAACGACGAGCGAGCAATCGCTCTTCGCCTACAATAACCCAACCAACTTGCAACGCATCTCGCTTTACGTTTTCGGCATTAAACACGGTGAGACCGAGCGGGATGTTCCCTTGTTGAGATAAGTCTGAGTGTTTATCTTCTAACGTCACTCTGGGAATTAAGGTTCGACCTAGTACCCACGGCGCGTCATCACCTTTTAAAATCACTTTACGTAGTAAGCAATCAAACGATGATAAAAGCTGTTCCTCATCGGGTTGCAGCATTGATCGCTCTACAACTTGATTATGAAGCAACTCAACCGATAAGTGCTGGCAGCTCCTTCCTAATTTTCGAGAAAGAGATCCTTGCTCCATAAGCCACTCTTTGGCGGTTTCATTAGGAAAATCAAATATTTCTGTGTTTTGCCAATCTACATTCATTAACGAATTAAGATACAGCGATATTGGCTGATTCATACTAGTATTCAATAGGTGACTTTACACGTACAATAAAGCTTCAATTTTCGAACAAACTCAAAGCGCTGTTGAATTGTAAATGTATTTAGATTTAGATTTAGATTTAGACCGCTCATTGTAACAAGACAAACGCGTTTCGAATATCGCGAATAAACTAAAGAAAAGTCACAAATATGCACAAACGTTATGTAGCCCAAGTATTTCTTGCGATTAGCCTGCTCTTTTCAGCATCAAGTTTTGCTGAAGAGGAGTCTATATCTAAACTCGCTTACTTCACGCTAGAACCAGACCTGACAACCAACTTTTATACTAAAGGTAAAAAACTGGGCTATATCCAAGTACGCCTCGACATCATGGTGGCCGATAGTCATGACTTAGCGACCATTGAACATCATCAGCCATTAATCCGTGATGCTGTTATTGAGTTACTCGGCAAGCAGAATGAAGAAACCATAAAATCGCTATCAGGTAGGGAAGATTTAAGAAAAACCTTGGTTGAACATCTTAACAAGATTTTACTTCCTGAGACGGGGAAAACCCTCATTGCTGACTTACTGTTTACCAAATATCTTTATCAGTAATGATGTAAAAACGAATCCCAATAAAAAAGCGGCTCACCTGGCCGCTTTTTGGTATCTATCAGTTGTCGGTAACTAATCACTCGCTCCTTGCTGAACTAGGCGCTTTCATGGAATCAACTAAACCGATAATCACACCTGCGACTAAACCTGCTAAGTGAGCAGTATTTGCGATCGCCATGAACGGCTGCATGTACCCAAGCACCAACCACACCAACATAAAGCCGACGATCTGTCTTGGGATACCCAAACCAAATTGTGGAGCCTTCGCACCAACAACCCAAAGATAACCAACCAAAGCATATACCACACCAGACAGGCCACCGAAGTTCGCACCTTCAACCCAATATTGCCCAGCACCAGAAAGCGCAGAAGAGACAGCAAAGATCTGAAGTAACTTGAAGCCGCCTAGCTTTTTCTCTATGTCTCCTCCTAACTGCCACCACCACAAAATATTAAATGCGATGTGCATAACAGAGAAGTGCAAAACAGCATGACTCAACCAACGCCACAACTGCCATTGTTGGCCATCAAGCGCTGGGAAATGTAAGGCATTGAAAATCGTCTGACCGAAGCCTATCTGCTGCAGAGCAAAAATAACCACACATAGCAACATGATACCGAGTGTCACTGGGCCAGCTTTGGCTTTTATCATGCCCATGAAGCTAGGGGTATGATAATGAAAGCTACTCTTTCTGGTTTCCACCATATCCCAAGATGCCGCTTGGTAGCGCTTATGGTTTGGCTCTGATAGGAAACGATTGAGCTCTGACTCTGTTTCAACCTGATGCTGGCTATCTGTCAGCCAAAGAGAAAAACGCCCCTCACCTTCAGGAAACATTTGAATAGGGATCTGGCGAGAAGCCATGTAATCAATAAATGCTTGAGCAAGACGCGGGTTGTCTAACACCATCAATCTAATCATTGTTATTTCCTATTCATGCTTTAGAGACGCTTAAAGTGGTTAAAGTACTAAAGGCTATAACCCAGCGATCACTGGAAGTTCAGCACGATGCCAAGCTTCAAAGCCACCATCAACACTATATACCTCTTCAAAGCCTTGGTTCACTAAATATTGTGCGGCACCTTGGCTACTAATACCGTGGTAACACATCACCAAAATAGGCTGTTCGAACTCGACTTCATCCATAAAGGACACCATCGTATCGTTCGTAAGATGGTAAGCGGTTTTTGAGTGAGCAACCGCAAATGACTGCGGGTCACGTATATCGACAAGTCGAGCTTCGCCTTGTTCAATGAGGGCTTGAGCGCCTTTAACGTCGATATGTTTAAACTGGTCCATGACTCTCTCTTTTATGCTGATTTACTTTGCTGCCATTGTAACCTATCCCAAGGCCAACAATCACATCCACTTAATAAGGTTATCCACCAACGATCACTTTTACACCGTTTGTGGATAAACCTGTGTATTGCGTGAATAAAGTGTTTTTTTAAAATAGATCCACAACATGTAGTAATGATCCTGATCTAACTGTGGGTTAGTTGAAACATATCCCCACCACTAAAACCCCTTCAAAGCCTTACTACACCCTGCTTTTAGACAGTTGACGAATAAACTTTTCACAGAGTTATCCACAAAATCATTTTGCAAATTTCGATCGCAAAATTTGAGAAATCGATCCGAAACAAAAAAGGCCGAGATCTCTCGATCCCAGCCTTTTCAAAATTTAGTTTGCTAGCTCTACTATTAGATAGAAGCTAGATACTATTAGAAATCGCCAACGGCTTGTTTCAACTTCTTCATAGCATTTTTTTCTAACTGGCGAACACGCTCTGCAGAGATACTGTAGGTATCCGCTAAATCTTGCAGTGTTGCTTTGTTATCATCTAACCAACGTGAGCGCACAATATGCTGGCTACGCTCATCTAAGCTTGCCAATGCTAGCCCTAAACGATTGTTGGTGTGTGATTCCCAGTTAGCCGCTTCAACCGTTTCAGCAACGTCTGACGCTTTATCTTCTAGGTAGTAAACAGGGGCAGTGTAAGCAGAGCCACCGTCGTCGTCGTCCATTGGCGCTTCAAACGTAGCATCTTGGGCCGCTAAGCGAGATTCCATTTCTCGAACCTCTGAAGGCTCAACTCCCAATTCACGAGCAACGGTCTCAACTTCACCGTTATTGAACCAACCTAAGCGCTTTTTAGACTTACGAAGGTTAAAGAACAATTTACGCTGTGCTTTAGTGGTTGCGATTTTAACGATACGCCAATTACGCAACACGTATTCATGAATCTCAGCTTTGATCCAGTGAACAGCAAAAGAGACCAGTCGAACACCAACTTCTGGGTTGAAGCGCTTAACAGCCTTCATCAAGCCGATGTTACCTTCTTGAACGAGATCGGCCATTGGCAGCCCGTAGCCTGAGTAGCCTCTTGCAACGTGTACCACGAATCGTAAGTGGGAAAGGATTAAACCTTTCGCAGCATCGATCTCACCTTTGTAATGTAATCGCTCTGCAAGTCCACGTTCCTCTTCAGGCGTCAGCATTGGGTAGCTGTTCGCTGATCGGATATAGCTATCTAAACTATCTTGTGTGACTAAAGCCATTTGATACGCTTGGTTTGCCATTCGGTTCCTCATCAATCTCTGATCTGGAGTAATACATCTATTAAAACCCAACAATCTTGAACCTAAAATGAACAGGTTTCAAGGCGGGGGAAGTAATTATGCATAATCAATTCTTCTATACAAGGCAAAGTCTGGTTAAGAAGTGCCTATTTTTCGTCTAATTATGACTCTATTTTCCTAAACTGGTTCAATTTCTTTTAGGTGACGCTGCGCAGAGAACTTCGCAGCCACACTACCAAGCAAGGTTCCAACGATCAAAAGCAGTAAAGACTCATCCCAACTCAGGCCTATTAATCTAAAGTGGCTATCATAAAGCTGCGCTAAATCGTCAACGGCACTGTTCAGCAATACAGTAATCAATGCCGTCATTACCCAAGCGCTAATCGAACCTAAAACGCCAAACCACATGCCTGCATAAAGGTATGGTCGAAGAATGTAGCTGTCGGTCGCACCAATCAGCTTCATGGTTTGAATCTCTTCTTTATGCGCCAACACATTAAATCGTAGTGTATTGCCGATAATCAGAAATACCGCGCCCAACATCAATACCGTTAAGGTAATCACGATGACCGCCGCTAATGCTTTGATCGCATCTAATCTCGCTAACCAATCTTCGTCTAGGCGAACATCGGTCACTAATTCTTGTTGTTTAACTGTGCCTGCCAGCTCTTTAATTAAGGTATCGCTGTGTACGCTTGGCGTAATCACCAGCACACCTGGCAGTGAATAATCGTCTAGAATGGTTAGGGCGTCTTCAAAACCAGAGTATTGGCTAAGATCTTCAAGTCCTTGCTGTGGAGAAATGTATTCCACCAGCTCAACTTGATCCCAATTTTCTATTTCATCTTTAAGTACCATCACCCTAGGCTCAGGGATACCATCCTCCACATAAGCACTAATTTGTGACGGGCTTGTGACGTCTTGAGCTACTTCACTAACGTTTTTGCCTAACAAATATAAGCAAGCAGGCATTGTCAGCGCCATTGAGATCACCGCTAACGTAAGCAAATTACCCAGCGGACGTTGCCACATTTGTGAAAACGATGACTTGGCTTGCTTCCAGTGAACAACAAAAAATCCGTCACTTGAAGTGCGGGTTTTAGCTCGGTTGGATTGAGGTTTCTTGATACGCTTATTCGCGGCCATAATCTTCAACCTCGCTCAAAAAACCTTGGTTTAACTCCAGGTGACGATATTGAGGGCGAGTATTCACTAACCCGATATCGTGCGTTGCTAGGATAATAGAGACACCCGCGCGGTTGAACTCTTCAAACAATCTCAACACACGATTCGATAACTCAGGGTCTAGATTACCTGTTGGCTCATCCGCTAACAGTAGAGTAGGACGATTAACCACGGCGCGAGCAATACCCACGCGTTGTTGCTCACCACCAGAAAGCTGGCTTGGCAAACAACGGGCCTTGTCTAGTAGCCCGGTTTTATCTAGTGCAGCACTGACTCGGCGTTTTACTTCATTTTCAGAAATAGACTCAATACGCATCGGCAGGGCGACGTTATCGAAAATCGAACGATCCATCAGTAGGCGGTGGTCTTGAAAGACAATTCCTATATTACGACGTAAAAATGGAATGTCTTTGGCTGGGATACGAGTGATATCGTGATCGTTAAACCACACGCGCCCATCGGTTGGACGCTCTATCGCACATATCAACTTCAGCAAGGTACTTTTACCAGCTCCAGAGTGCCCACCCAAAAAAGCCATCTCTCCACGTTTAAGATGAAAGTCCACTTTTTGGAGCGCTTGTCGTCCGCCTCGGTAGGCTTTACTCACTTGCTGAAATTTGATCACCGAAAATTCCTCTTACGATCACTCATATCAAATTTAAAACGGTAGCCGGTTAAGAATAAACCACCAGCCACACGCGTTATTCTTCACGACTAAATAGTGCTTCAATGAAGTCTTTCGACTCAAATGGACGTAAGTCATCGATACCTTCACCGACACCAATATAACGAATTGGAATCTGGAACTGGTCTGCAATTGAGAAAATCACACCACCTTTCGCCGTACCATCTAGCTTAGTGAGCGTAATCCCCGTTACCGGTGCGACTTCACTGAATAGTTTTGCTTGGCTGATAGCATTCTGACCAGTCCCTGCATCAAGTGTTAGCATGATTTCGTGCGGTGCAGAGTCATCAATCTTCTTCATTACACGAACAATCTTGCGTAGCTCTTCCATCAAGTTGCTCTTGTTCTGCAAACGACCTGCTGTATCAGCAATCACAACATCGACACCACGCGCTTTCGCGGCTTCAATCGCATCGTAGATAACAGACGCGCTGTCCGCACCTGTGTGCTGAGCGATAACCGGCACATCGTTACGCTGCCCCCAAACCTGAAGCTGTTCAACGGCTGCTGCACGGAATGTATCACCCGCCGCTAACATCACTTTCTTGCCTTCACTCTGGAACTGTTTCGCCAGCTTACCGATGGTGGTTGTCTTACCCACACCATTCACACCGACCATTAAAATAACGTAAGGCGTTTTAGTCGTATCAACAACCAATGGCTGTTCCACTTGGCTTAAGATATCTGCCATCTCTTCTTTGAGCAGACCATAAAGCGCCTCACCGTCTTTTAGGTCATTGCGAGATGCTTTTTCTGTCAGATTTTCAATGATCTTAACGGTGGTATTCATCCCCACATCAGCGATCAGAAGTTGCTCTTCTAGCTCTTCAAACAGATCTTCATCGATTTGCTTGCCTTTGAACAGACCAAAGAAACCCGCACCGATGTTTGCTTTAGTGCGGCTTAGGCTGCGCTTAAGGCGAGCAAAGAAGCTTTCTGTCGGCTTTTCTTGAACTTCTTCAACCTTAGCTTGAGGAGCTGCCACTTCTTCCTGTTCTGCTTCTGCTTCTGCTTCTGCTTCTGCTTCTGCTTCTGCTTCTGCTGCGACAGGTTGCTGCTCTTGTTGAGCTTCTTCAAGCGCTTGCTCAGGTTCAGTTGGCTTAGATTGTTCAGCTTCAGGCGCGACCTGTTCAGCCTCAACTTGTGATTCAACTTCAGTTTGCTCTTCAACGTTTTCTACGTTCGCTTCATTCTGCGTTTTTGGGCTTTGTTCTTCTTCACCAAAACCAAGCCACGATAATAATCCGCGCTTCTTTTTTTCCGTCATCCGAGGGGTTCCCTAGATCTACTAATTAACTGTATTGACTTAATGCACGTCGACTCTTTGCTATTGTTATACAATACAATCTTGTACAAACGAATAGTAAAGAAAAATAACAAAGCAGTGATAAGTTTGCTTTTAGCTTGATACACTTTGTCATTGCAAATTTATTTAATACTCGAACCCACTTAAATTGGGCTCGGTATAGTATCACTTTATTAGCGGTCAAAAAATCTATGGTAAGACGTCGCCAGCAAAACACATCACAAAAAAAGCCATCCGGGGGCTTTGTTCGAATTATTAGTGGCTCATGGAGAGGAAGAAAACTGCCTGTTCATGATTTAGAAGGCTTACGCCCAACCATTGACCGAGTAAAAGAAACACTCTTTAACTGGGTTGCACAAGATATCCCACACTCGACGTGCTTGGATGTATTTGCCGGTTCTGGTGGCCTAGGTTTTGAAGCAGCGTCTCGCCAAGCAAAAATGGTGACACTGCTCGAAATGAATCAAAAGGCCGCCAAGCAGCTTTCTGATAATGCTAAAGAACTCAAAGCAGACAACATCAATGTCGTGAATACTGATGCTATCTCTTTCCTTAAGAAACCGGGCACTCCTTACGATATGGTTTTCCTTGATCCACCATTTCGTAAAGGCTTACTGGCAGAAACAGTACAACTGCTTGAGAGTAACGGTTGGCTCGCAGAGAACGCCATTATTTACGTCGAAACAGAGAAAGAGCTGCAACTCGAAGCTATGCCAGAAAACTGGAAATTGCATCGCGATAAGACGACTGGCCAGTCTAGTTACCGACTGTTCAATCGAACGACTTAAGAATAGGAGTTATTGAATGAATATCTTGCTTCCACTAGCAAAAGCAGCCATCGCCTTTGTTTGGTTTGTCTTAATCGTCAATATTTTTCACCCGTTCCCGGGTAATGCGGCGATTGCGCTTTATATCATGACGGCATTCTTGTTCTTCATGCATGGCCTACAGATGCTGATCTTTATCGGTGCCTTCGGCGATAAAATTGAAATGTCGCGTTGGGAGAAATGGTCAATTCTGATTTTTGGAATCTTCGCCCTACTCGATATCCGTCGTAAACACATGATGTAATCGAGCTTAAGGATCAAATTTACAAAGCTTAGATACAGACAACATCCTTACGAAACAGTAGAAACAAAAACGCCGCTCAGTTAAGCGGCGTTTTTTATTGAACGATAGTAACAATACTAGCCCATGTAACTCTTCACACCATCCAAGAACATTTGAGTCGAGAGCATAACTAGCAGCAAGCCCATCAAGCGTTCGACAGCTTTAAGGCCTCTCTCACCCAGCACTCGCAAAAAGAAGCCATTAAACATAAGAATGAAGAAAGAGGCTCCCCATGCCAGTAGCACAGCAGCAGAAAGCTCTAACATGTTGTCAGGGTGCTGTGTAGAAAGCAGAATCAATGCCGCAATCACTGATGGCCCAGCAATCATAGGGATCGCCATCGGTACGATGAACGGCTCTTCACCGGCCGCTAGGCCAGTAATGCTGCCAGCACTTGGGAAAATCATCTTAATCGCGATAATAAACAGAATTATACCGCCAGATATACTTAAAGTTTCAGGCTGTACATGCAGGAAGTTCATAATGCTTTGACCTGCAAACAAAAACAGCAACAAGATGACGAGTGCGAACATCAACTCACGAATAAGAACAATACGACGACGTTTTGGATCGAGATGCTTAAGGATAGAGAGTACGATTGGCAAGTTGCCAAGCGGATCCATAATGAGAAACAGCATGGTGGCTGCAGATAATATTTCCATAAGTTTATCTCGAAAAACGTAAGTGCGCGGAAGTATAGCAGCCTCAACATTGATTTTCGAACACAGTAGCAAACTCGGTAATTTATACAGCCAGAAGAGTATTTATAGAGATACGTTTACCCTAAATGGTAAGGGAAGCAACAATAAGAGCATGTGCGAGAAAGTAACTGCCTGTTACCCAAAAGTAGGCCCCCTTGATTGGGCTACGATAACAATTTAAAGCATACGTCAATGCGGAAATCAGCAATACGCTACAGCCAACAAAACCAACCGCATGCGACAATTGAGGATCCAGCAGCCAGACCTCACCAGCAGCCCATGCCAGCTGAATAAGCACCATACCCATGATAACCACAGGAAAGACAAGTTTGTCTAAACGAGGTAATAATAAGAAGAAAGCGACGATACATGCCGCCAATAGTAGTGCGAACAACCACCAGACCATTTCTCCCGACAGCTGTAACCAAAATGCTTTGCTGTAACAGAGTTGAGCCACCAAAAAGCAAACAAAATAAAGAGTACGTTTGTAAGTGAGAGAGTGAAGGACATCGGCAATCGCAGAGACAACCAACCCTGCCACCAACCAATAGGTAAAATCAGCCACAACCGACTGAGTTAAAGCAATGACCGCCAATAATACAAAGGTAAAGACCTTATACGATAAAGCCTGACCGATATGTCCATGTTTCGTTCCTGTTATTGCTCCAATACCAGACAAGGAAACCGCTAACCAACTCCACATACCATTTACCCTATTGCTTTAAATCGTCGCCAGTCTAGGCACACGAGTGTTGATGTAAAGCCTCAGCCCTTCAAAATTGGATCTTGATTACGCTTCCACTAAAAAGAACCTCTTTAGATTGAAGTCGTAACAATTATCACTACGATCATGATTACTGGTTTAACATTAAAGCGATTTATCGGAAAACCCGCCTAAAAGTACATTACAACCTTCAGCATTCGATTTTGGTCATTTCTAGCTTATCGAAATCATAGTAAACCAGCGATTTTCGCTAATATTCATACTTAAAAAATAAAAGAACCTCCATTAAAACCTAATAAATACATAATATTAGATTATAAAAAACAAAATTAACTGACAAATGATAATTACAGACAGGAGTTAACTCTTAAAGTAAGTAACTTGTTTTTTTATCCCCATATTTGTCAGCCGCCTCCAAACTCTTTGTAAAAATCACCACCAAAACGAAACCAAAAATGAAAAAATAAAACAAAAATCAAACATAGGCACAACCAACCCTCATTAATACAGTTTAACAACCTTTAACAATATAAATCACAAAAACCAACCATTAAAAAACAGCAACTTAAAAGAAAACAGAGCAAAAATAAACCACAACGACCAAAATAAGAACACACCAAAAAACACAGTTAAACATAGAAAAACAAGATAAAAAGCAACAGTTCTCTATCACTTTTAAAGCCTTAGAAAGTAATTATTGATCTAAACCCATAAGTAATGCTATTCTTTAAAATATAGCGAAAGACAACCAAATTTAGGAGTAGTGTTATGATTTCATCTTCGCAAAAGCAAGGACTTGTAATGATCGCGGTAGTTGTAGGCCTCATGACGCTACCGATGATGTACTAAAGCAAGTTACAAATAAAAAAAGGGACGCTTATAGCGTCCCTTTTTTGTTCAATTTTTCACTTAGAAAACAGGTGCAACTTTAATACATCCCAATTCGCATAATAGAAACCAGCAGCAGCTAAAGTCATTACCATCATAAGTAATATCGCAACTCGCCAAATAAAACGACCACTACGTGGCGTCAGTTCCTTCTCACACTCGTTACACATCATTATAAATTGATGTTGATCTTCCAATTGAGCATCATGCTCATTTACTACCTTATTACGACATGTTGCGATATAACGCAGCTTGATTATCATATCGTGCGGTAGCCTTTCTTCACAGCTTGTTACAAGTTCATGCAGGCCTTCGCCTTCAGCGTGATAGTGTAGTCTCAATAATTTTTCTATATTGCGAACTCTTGTCACCACTTTTTCAATGTCGGTCATCTTGGCCTCCCGCTCCACACTATAATTCTAGTCGAGCATTTCCTTATTCTTATACAAAATCACTGTTATTTACGAGAGAAAGAGACAATAAATAACAATGCTTTAAACCAAACTGGCTATTAAATGTGAAGTCTACCGAAAAATAATCAGCTTAGCTTACAACAGTTCACGAATAGTGGCTTTCAACACACATATCGATTGCCGAAAGACTAGAATAACCACCTCAACAATATGGAGGTTATATGCCCAATTCACTCTTTTTTTCTATCTTTGCACTCGCAGTTCTAGCGGCTTGGGCATTTCTTGTTTTCTACCGAAAACACATGCAAGGCGAAAATGCACCAGAAAAGAAAGTGAACGTCACGGTACTAGATAAACAGTCCATCGACCTTCCCGACGTAGAGCCAGGCCAAGAAGATCAAGAGTACTGGATTTACGTTCAACGAGGTGTCGTTGGTCCGAAACGAGAATTCCAAGTCGGCATCCACTACTTTCACGCGCTTAATCCAGGAGATAAAGGAACCCTAACCTATCAAGGTGATAAATTCTTGCACTTTGCGTTGAAACGCTAATCGTAAGCGGTCTCAAACAATTATTAGACTTACTTCTACGGCAATAACCAGCGTGTTTTTTCGGACTTAGATACCAGCCAACTCATCCATAAAGCCCCTGCACCACTAATCACAATCCATAACGGAATGACCCAAACAGGATGCCCTTGATACCAACCGAACGCTTTCATTGACCATAAAAAGATAGGGTGCAGCAGATAGATACCCAAACTGTGCTTACTGATAAAACCAACCACTTGATTACTTTTTTCAGATAACCCTTCTCCAAAATAGCGACACAGCATAAACACCATGCTTGCTGCCAATACGGTATTCAGCGTCTTGTAAGATAACCAACGGCCAACCGTGTACTCCTCAGCGATTAGACTCGCATCAACCACCATGTAAACCGTGGTTAATAACGCTAGCCCACCCAGTAACACACTCACACCAACTGTCATCTTGTTAAGTGGCACAGTCTTATACAGCAAGTAACCCAATGGTAAGTAACCGGTGTACAACCACAACTCGTGACTCCAAGGGCCATCGATTTTCAGTAAGAACAGCAATGTTGTGAACAACCATACCGCCGTAAAGGCATAGACCGATCTATCACCGTACTTTCTAACCATGATCTGCAAGAACGGAATCACAAAGTAGAGCGGGATGAAGTAATAGAAGAAACCAAGGTGGTAATAGGTGTAATGATGGTAGCTATTGAGCAACACGTCCCAACTGACGTCGGCATCAAAGCCCATTGCCGACCAACCCGACAGGTAAGTATAGAAAAGCGACCAGACAATGAAAGGTATCAGTACCTTGCCCAGACGACGCTTGAGGTAGTATTTGGCGTCAAACGGGCGTTGATCACTGAGCATCAGTGCGCCAGTAATCAAGATGAACACAGGCACAGCCCAACGGCTGAATCCATTGACGGTGATTGCTGTTAACCATTCGCCGAAAGGAATGGTTCCTAGCTCGTTGCGATAAGGCGCCAAAACATGAATCGCGATAACCGCTACGGCCGCGACACATCGTGCTAAATCAAAAAAGAGAATTCGCTGCTTCATGTAAATGCCTGATTAATATTCAATCATTCGACTATAGCAATAAAAAAGCTGACCGGAATAAATACCAGGTCAGCTTATTGTTAAAGGAGAAGCATATCGCGAATTAAGATCATTCGACTTTAGATTATGAGACTTTAGCTCTTGTGAATGAAGCTCTTACGAATGAGGATCATGCGGCTGATGTTTGCGGTACCTTAGGTAAACGCAAAGAAATCACCGTTGTTATCGCTAAGAACACGAACGATACCCACAAACACGCAGACAAACCGGCCATTTGAAATACCAAACCCGACAGAATGGTGCCAATCAGACGGCCCATCGCGTTTGCCATGTAGTAGAAACCAACATCAAGCGACACACCATCGCCTTTCGCATAACTCACAATAAGGTAAGAGTGGAGTGATGAGTTTACCGCGAAGATAGCGCCAAACACCATCAAGCCACCAATGATAGCTAACTCTGGTTGCCAACCTATCTGTACCGCATACGCAATACCAGCCGTCACAATAGCCAATGCGCCCGCCCACAATAGCGCAGCATGACCATCAGGCACCTTGCCTTGTGCTTTACCGGTAATCTTAGGTGCTATGCCCTGTATCAAGCCATAAGCGATGGTCCAAGCCGCTAAGAAGCCACCAACCCATGAATGATCCCAACCAAACACGCTGCCTAGATAAATAGGTAGACCAATCACAAACCACACATCACGAGCACCAAACAGGAACATGCGTGCCGCAGACAGGATGTTGATGGATTCAGATTTAGAGAAAATCTGTTTGAACTTAGGTTTTGTTTTCGCTTTACCCATGTCCGCTTCTAAGCTCACCACACTACCAATGAAAACCAAGGTCAGTACAGCCGCCATCGCCAACACAGCGTATTGGAAGCCAATTGTAGAAAGCAACAAGCCACCAATAAAGAAACCCGCACCTTTAAGCGCATTTTTAGAACCAGTCAGAATAGCGATCCACTTATACAAAGCACCTTGTTGCTCATCAGGCACCAAAGTCTTAATCGAGCTCTTTGCACTCATCTTATTGAGATCTTTAGCAATACCAGATAAGGCTTGCGCCGTCATCACCCACGGAATGGTCAACATTGCGGTTGGCACCGCGAGCATCCCCAAGGCGACGACTTGCATCCCTAAGCCGATGTTCATCGTCTTATTAAGTCCAAGACGAGCCCCTAACCAGCCACCGATTAGATTAGTGACCACACCAAAGAATTCATAGAAAAGGAACAGTGAGGCGATCTCTAACGAACTGTAGCCAAGATCGTAAAAATACAGGACCACCAGCATACGAAGTGCACCATCAGTAATGGTGAAGTTCCAGTAGTTGAAAGTCACCAACATATATTGGCGAACGCTCTTACTTAGATTTGAAAACATAATGCTATCTCTACGATCTAAACAAAAAGAGCTTTTGGATCATGATAAGTTCAACACTTCAGATACCAAAAGCTCCTTGGATAACAATGATGGCTTATTAGCTGTTCGCTACGCCATTAATATACTCAACCTGGATTGGTCTAGTGAAGGCTCCCGGGCGAAGTGACTGTACTTCTTGAACAATCCTGCTCAGATCCCAGCTCTTTTCTAACAATAAGTGTGCTGCCAACAAACCAGTACGGCCTGACCCACCCATGCAATGCATCGCTACCTTACCGCCGTTATCCACCACTTGGTGCAACGCAGGGCTCGCCGCCTGCCATTTCGCAGCAAAATCAGCGCCTGGCGCACAATCGTCTTCAATCTCGATCTGGAACCACTGCATGCCTAATGTTTGCGCTTTGTCACTTAGCTCAGAAACATTCTTGCTCGCCAGTTCTTGACTGTCTAAAGCTGTCACAATCGCTTCTACACCTTGCGCTTTAAGTTGAGCCAGAGATGCATCTAGGTCAGCTTCTTTGGTACCTGGGCACGGAGTAAGCACTAACGCACCAGTTTCTAAATCTAGTTGCCATGTTGGGTGTGTCATTATTTATTCTCCAGATTCTACTATTTCTTAAATACGCAGGCTTATGCGAGACCAACTGTACGTACAAGCTCAGCGGTACGTGTCGCGTAGCCCATCTCGTTGTCGTACCAAGCGTAGATCTTAACCATGCGCTTACCTACCAACATGGTTGATAGTGCATCTACGATAGTTGAACGTTGGTCGCCTTTGTAATCGATAGAAACCAGTGGGCGCTCTTCAAAACCAAGAATGCCTTTCAGTTCGTTCTCAGACGCTTCTTTCAGCATCGCGTTAACTTCTTCTGCTGTTGTGTCTTGCTTCACTTCGAAGATGATGTCTGTCAGAGAAGCGTTCGCTAGTGGTACACGAACTGCGTGGCCGTTAATACGATTTTCCAGCTCTGGGAAGATCTCAACAATCGCTTTAGCGCTGCCCGTTGTGGTTGGGATAAGGCTCATGCCACATGCACGTGCACGTCGTAAGTCCTTGTGGGGCGCATCAAGAATAGTTTGCGTGTTGGTTAGATCATGAATGGTCGTGAAAGAGGCATTCTCGATACCAAGCTTCTCATTGATCACTTTAACCACTGGCGCGATGCAGTTTGTTGTACACGACGCTGCGGTTACGATTTGGTGCACTGCCGGGTCGAAGATGTTGTCGTTCACACCAACAACGATGTTTGCGATGCCTTCTTCTTTCACTGGCGCCGATACCACAACACGTTTCACGCCCTGCTCTAGGTATTTGTTTAGGAAAGATGTCTTACGGTGAACACCAGTCGCTTCGATAACGACATCACAGCCAGACCAATCGATCGCATCAATGTCGCGCTCTTTTGTGGTTTTGATGCGTTGACCGTTGATGATCATCTCATCGCCTTCAACAGCCACTTCGTGATTCCAACGACCTTGAACCGAATCGAACTCTAAAAGGTGCGCCAATGTCGCGGTGTCGCCAGCAACGTCATTAATTTGTACAAATTCTAGCTCAGTCCAATCGAATGCTGCGCGAAGTGCTAAACGGCCGATACGGCCAAAACCATTAATACCTACTTTGACTGTCATTTTCTGTTCTCTCAGTTAATTGCTTTCATATTTGAAACTGCAGCGTTGTTGACTGTGTTCACTTACCCTAATCACATAGGACATCTATGCTCATAGGGATAATTTCACTTGTCGCCTAGCTGCAACTCCAACTATTTCGGCAATAAGTTTTAATGTACTTAAACGCAACATTGAGGGCGTGAAGTCATGGCTTCTAGTCGTTCAATGTCTTGTTGATATTCAGTTTTCAAACAGTTCGATGCGATAAGGTCATCAATTAACTTTAGCATCCAACCCGGTAAATCTTGTGACAAGCGATAAAACACCCATTGCCCTTGGCGAACGTCAGTCAAAATGCCATTTGAACGCAACTGCGCAAGATGGCGTGAAACCTTTGGCTGACTTTCTTGCAATGCCTGAGTCAACTCACCAACCGATAAGCACTCATTGCGAACTATCAACATTAAGCAACGCACTCGCGTTTCATCGGACAGTAATTTAAAAAATTGGTGAGGAAGCATAAAAACATACTCATATATGGATATACATATATATTAGATATAAAAAAACGCACGTCAAGGCGTGCGTTTCAATTGTCATTAAAGTTTAACAAAGATAAATCAAAGCTGGTTGGTGATCGTATGGCTCCAGCGTCGAGCTTCAGTGAGCTCTGTTTTAACCTGCTCCACGTTCAGCCCTAGATTTGCGCAATGCTCATCGATCTGTTGCCAATCTGCATGTTCAAAACTCTCTTCAAGCGCCAATAATGTGCCATAAGGTCCCTCTCTGCGAAGCAGAGCGACCTTGATGCTTTTACATAGCGGTAACTGCTCGACAAGGTTCTCTAGCGACAGGTCGAGCAGTGCATCCAACAACGAAAACAAACCAATCATAAAGGCTTGCTCTTGGTGCCCTTCAAATGCTTGGTAGCGAGACATACGCTGGCAAAACTGTGCACGCTGCAAAGACAAACCGTATAGCTCTTTTGATTTTTTATCAGAGACATAAGAGGCCACCGCCAACGAAACAAACATTTTCAGCTTATCTTGCCCCAGATAAACCAAGGCCTGACGGAATGAAGAAATGGTAACTTCAAGTCGTGGAGACATAGTGTTCACAAAACGCAACAGCTTATAGGACAAAGCAATATCTTTAGCTACGATGCTTTCGACACGCTGGAAGTCAACATCAGGCTTACACACTTCCTGGAATAGCTCCATGGCAATCACTTGCTCTGGGCTAATGTACTTAGTCTTGATAATTTCTGGCTTACTAAAGAAATAGCCTTGGAAGAACTTAAAACCGGCCTCTTTTGCTTGCTGGAATTCTTGCTCGGTTTCGACTCTTTCAGCAAGAAAGCTAAACTTCTTCCCTTGATGCGCCTTCACCAAATCGCACGCCTCATCCAAACCCATCTGCATAATATCGAGCTTAACAATATGCGTGTACCTGAGAAAACGTTCCCACTCAGGTGTTGAGGTGAAATCATCAAGGGCAATCATATAACCCGCTTGATAGAGCTCTTTAACGGCCTCTAAGAGCTCATCGGTCGGTGTACAGGTTTCAAGAATTTCCACCACGACCTTGTCTTTAGGCAAGCTTAAAGGAAGCCGACGAATCAGGCTCTGGTACGGAAAATTAACAAAGCAACGTGAAGACGGAATCGAAGGGTTGAGTCCAACCGACAAGAAGTTCTCAACAATCAGACGATACGTTGCTCGATTGGACTCAATATGCGCTGGATAGGCATTCCTTTCTCCATCGCGAAACAACAGTTCATAACCAAGCGTGTTCTTATTACGATTTAAGATAGGTTGTCGAGCAACGTACGTAACGGTCATTTATTGATAACTCTAATTGGTTTAACGAGAACTCTATTGCTTTCACTAAGCTTTGGCAGCAGCCAGCAAGGCACCGCAGCCCATGAACATACCACCAAATATTTTATTTATCTTACCCATTATGCGATCTGAACGGATAAAACGCCCCATTTGTGAAGCTAATGAGGTGTAACCCAACATAACAACACTATCAATAAATACCGTCGTAACACCTAACACTAACAGTTGCGGTGCTTGCGGTTGTGTCGGGTCAATAAATTGAGGAAACAGAGCCACCAAAAATACGATAGATTTAGGGTTGGTGAGGTTAATAAGTACCGCATTTCTCAGCAGCTTGCCACTCGATAGGGTAGAGCTCTCTTCAGAAGCCACTAAGCTAGAGCTATCACGCCATTTTTGAATACCTAACCAAACAAGATAAACCACGCCAACCCATTTGATAATGATGAACGCCAATGCAGATTTAGCCACTAATGCACCGATACCCGCCCCCACCAACATGATGTGGAATGCAAGGCCTAGCTGTAAGCCTGCGATCGATGCGAGTGATTTCTTGGTGCCATAACTTAGCCCATTACTGATTGAATTCACGGTGCCGGAGCCCGGAGCCAAGCTAAACAAAATCGCAGTAACGACATAAGCAAGCCAAACATGAGTATCCATTTGCATTTCCTTACTAGTTCTTTAATCTAATAACATTAGTAGCAATAAAGCTCTCACACGTATTAGCTCAGGTAACTTTCCATGGAAAACCACAGTGTCACCCCGTTTTCTTACACGCAAGAACCTCAGTTCGAGCAAGCGATTAGACACCTGATCCCTACCCTTTGGCAACAACGAAAAGAAGGGTATATAACATCATCTGGTAAAAAGAAACTGTATTGGTGTAGCTTAACCTCATCAACACACACCAAAGCCATTGTGATTGCCAATGGTCGTATCGAATGTTGCTTAAAATACCAAGAACTCTTTTATGATCTCTACCAGCAAGGTTATGACGTTTATTCATTTGACCACCAAGGTCAAGGTCAGTCAGAGCGAATGGTAACAGACTCTGACATTGGTCACATTCATGAGTTTGATGATTATGTATCCGACATGTCTGACATCATTGACAGTTTTGACCTTAGCAAGTATGACAATCGTTACTTGTTGGCTCACTCAATGGGCAGCACTATTGCTACACGCTACTTGCAAACACACCCCGAACAGCCGTTTGACAAAGTCACCCTGTGCGCTCCAATGTTTGGTATCAATACCGAGTGGTATCTTAAGCCCATCGCGATGGTTGTTGGACAAGTACTCACCGCTTACCATATCAAGCCTGTCTATGCTCCAGGTCAACAAGCGTACAACTCAAAGCCATTTGAAACTAACCTGCTAAGCCACAGTCAGGTACGTTATCAATGGTTCCGAAACTTATATGAAGAGTCTCCCGCATTACAAGTAGGCGGAGCGAGTACCCGTTGGGTATGGCAAGGGTTAATGGCGGCAAAACAGTCAATCCAGCAAACTCGTCAAATCAAAATTCCGTTGCTGTTGATTCAGGCTGGGGAAGAGAAGATTGTCAGTAACTATGCTCAAATAAAGTTCATCAATAAGCTAAGAAAAACCAACCCCGTTTGCCAATTAAAAGTCATTGAAGGCTCTAGGCATGAGGTGTTATTTGAACAAGATAAATACCGTAACCAAACTCTGGATGCCATTATTCAGTTTTTTGTTTAGCTCAGCACACCAAGAGAGATTAATTACAACTAAGATAAGCGCTAAAGAGGAAGAGAAGTAAGTGAGCTTTGCCCTCTTTTCTTGCGCAGATTTGGCATACAATTTCTAGCTAAAGATATTGTAGTTACAACAATGCTAGCGTTGGCTAGTAACAATATTGGTTAAGCATTTTGCAATGAGGGTTAAATGACTATTTCTGCACTAAAAGATTCCGTGAAAATTGTTGCCTCCGATTTAGATGGTACGCTACTAGCACCTGATCATCAGCTCAGCGACTTTACTAAACAAACACTCACGAAGTTACACGACCAAGGTTATACCTTTATCTTCGCAACAGGTCGCCACCATGTCGATGTGGCAGGTATTCGTGAGATAGCTGGGATTCCGGCCTATATGATCACTTCAAACGGTGCACGTGTGCACGACCAGAATGATCAACTAATGTATAGCCAGAACGTGCCTCAGGAATTAGTACAACCGGTTATTGATATTGTTCGCCAAGATCCAAACATCTTTGTTCACATGTACCAGGATGAAGATTGGTTGCTGGATCGTGAAGATAAGATGCTCGCTAAATTTCACAGTGAGTCTGGCTTTAGCTACAAGCGCTTCGAAGCGGACAACGCACCAAGTGACGGCATTGCGAAAGTCTTCTTCACACACCCAGAGCAAGACCATGAATACCTAGTAACGTTTGAGCAAAAGCTAAGAGATACGTTTGGCGACAAACTGAACATCGCTTTTTCAACGCCTTGGTGTCTAGAAGTGATGGCAGCAGAAGTATCTAAAGGCCATGCGTTAGACGCTGTCGCGAAATCTCTGAACCTGACACTTGATAACTGCATTGCCTTTGGTGATGGTATGAATGATGCTGAGATGCTTGCTATGGCAGGTAAAGGCCTGATCATGGGCACATCGCATGAGAAAGTGATGAAAGCCCTGCCAGACAATGAAGTGATTGGCAGCAACGCAGACGATGCGGTTGCTCACTACTTAGAAAAACACCTGCTTTAATCTAGACAGGTCTAATCGAAGCCATCTGAGTAAATAAAAAAGCAGCCACTGGCTGCTTTTTTGAACCTTACGCTAAAACCTTCCTCTAACGTTAACGAGAACTGAGAACTTCTTTACTTAAAATAGTCTGCCACTCCTGCTCGGTAACAGGCATGATGGACAAGCGATTACCTCGTTTAACCAATGGCATCTCTGATAGTTCTGGCATGGCTTTCAATGTTGCTAAAGGAATCAATCGCTCGGTTACTCGCACAAACTCGACATCCACCATAATCCAGCGCGGGTTGTCTGGTGAAGATTTAGGATCGTAGTAATCACTCTCAGGCTCGAATTGAAAATGGTCTGGGTAGGCTTCTCTGGTTACTTTCGCGATCCCCGCTACGCCAACTTTTTTACATGATGAATGGTATATCATCACCAGATCTCCAAGTTTGACGTCATCTCGCATCATGTTTCGAGCCTGATAGTTGCGTACCCCCTCCCAACAAGAGGTTTTTTGTACCCTAAGAGTTTGAATAGAAAAGGTGTCGGGTTCTGTTTTAAATAACCAATATGCCATAATAAATCCAATTAACGGTTGCTTCGAGGAAGATATAACATGAAGGTAATGAAAAACCCAGTGACATGGCTAGTCGCATTCGCGCTACAAGGTTGTGTAACGGCGCCAGATACGCCGCAACAACCTGAAGTTCCACCAGCAACCTTGGATGAGCCACTCAGCATTCAACCGCAAACCTTCATCATGCGTGGTCAGGTTGTGGTTGGCCATGAGAGCCGAACCTTCACCCCTTGCGGTAGCCAGCAACAATACTGGTTAGATTTATCGCCAGAGTTGGCACTTGAAGCGCAAGGCTTAGCAACCAGACCTTATCAAGCCTTGTATGGTGAGCTCATCGGCCACCTAACGGTACCAAGCCAAACTGGATATAATGCCGACTTCACCGCGCGCTTCGTGGTTGACCAAGTCAATATCCTAACCGCAGAGAACCCTGATCGCTGTGACCAACCCTTGCGCTCTACTCATGTGTTCGGCAATGAACCATTCTGGTCTGCGACCTTTGATAAAGACCAACTCAAATACACCAAAATGGGCGAACAGCCACAGCGACTCAATATCGAATCAAGCCGCACTACACCAAGCACTCGTGACTACCAACTAGAAGGTCAATCAGCGCAAGGCGAGCTAAATCTTAAGAAAGAGAGCTGTAGCGATGGCATGAGTGACTCTATCTATGGCTGGGAAGCGAAACTCAATCTTAATAACAGCAAGTACAACGGCTGTGCAACAGTATCTAACCAAGATCCTACGCAGGACTGGAGCGGACTCTACTTCGCGAGCTCAACACAAAACTCTGGTTTCTCTATCAACCTAGAACTCAACGATGACCACAGCGCAATCACGACTTACTCGTACAGCAATGGTGACCCTTCGATTGTTGAACAAGGCTTCTGGCAGCAACTCAACCAAAATCAGGTTCAAGTAGTGATGACTCGCCACCAGCAGCAATACCTAATCTCTGAGCGTATCTTTACGCTCGATAACAGTAAGCTGATCGCTGAGAAAGAGAAAGTAGGCAATGTCGTCTACCCGATTGCCAATGGTGGGCTGGTATTGTTTGAAGCCAAGAGCAAGCAGGCGCAAGTGAACGCGACCACAAACTTTGATCTAGCTGCAAAGGAGATAAACTCGAGCGATCAACTTGATCCAAAAGTCGACCAAGCGATCCGAAAGTATTTTAAGATCAACAATACCTCACCGGGCAATACTAAGTACCGTTGGCTTACCTATGACCTCAACGGTGATGGCAAAAAAGAACTGTTTGCTCAACTCGATTGGTGTGGTTCTGGTGGCTGTACACTGCTTATATTTGAAAACTACCAAGACAAATGGCGCTTCAATAGCCGAGTAACATTGGTTAAGGGCGATATACGCTTAGGTAATGCCCAAAATCACGGATGGCAGGATCTGATCTTCAATGTCAGCGGAGGCGGAGCAAAACCCGCGAAACATACACTGTCTTACACTGGGGTTAGCTACCCACTCAACCCAAGCGTCGCGCCAGTCGCCGATGATGCTAATATCAGCGACGTGGTGTTATTTGCTGATGGCGTCTCACCCGCACAAAGTGGAGTCAAGCTGTAAACATGAGTAACCAACAAGCTTGCCCTGGTTGTGGCTTCACTCACCAATGTATTTGTCACCTGATACCTAGTATTGAAAGCCAAATCGCTCTGGTACTGCTCACTCATGAGAATGAACTATCACGCGACACCAATACCGGGAAGCTGCTGCAACAATCGCTTGAGCAGTGCGAGTCATTCGTGTGGCAAAGGAAAACACCGCCAGCTGATTTAATATCATTGCTTGACGATAACACGCTACAACCTTTTCTGTTGTTCCCAAGTGAAAAGAGTATGGAGTGTCAGCAAGCGGTATTGAACGAAACGAATGACCGAAAACCGTTGTTCATCATCTTGGATGGCACATGGCAAGAAGCGAAGAAGATGCTCAACAAGAGCCAGTGGTTAAAAAACATTCCTCAGGTTCATCTCGATATTACGAGTGAATCTTCCTATACCTTACGCCGCAATCAAGACTGTGGTCATCTGTGTACCTGTGAGGTGGGTGTCGAACTATTCAAAGCATTAGGTGAAGAAGAGCCTGCAAGACTGATTGACGATTACTATCAACATTATCTAAAAGTATTCCAAGCGGATAAATGTGGGCACTCACTCAAATAGTTAAGTACAGAGGTTTGAGATAAATAGCGTAATCCAAAAGGGTGAGCCATAAGCTCACCCTTTTTTATATCGTACTTTAATCTATTGAACCAATTTGTGTTTCACGTGAAACGCTCTATTAGAACAAACGTTGAGGCTCACCGAAGTAGTAACCTTGTAGGTAGTCGACACCCATTTGCTCAGCTATCTCACAAACTTGCTGATTATGGACGAATTCAGCCACCGTTTTGGCATTAAACACTTGGCATAACCGAACCAACTGAGAAGCTATGTTTCTTTGTTTTTGATCTTTGTCGATATTACGAATCAAGCTACCGTCGAGCTTAATGATCTGTGGCTCAAGCTTAATGATTTCATCGATGTTGGAGTAACCAGAGCCAAAGTCATCAACAATGATTCTCGCCCCAAGCGCACGGAAGTGATCACACACCTCAATCATGCGGCCATAATCTTTAATCTGTTCAGACTCGAGAACTTCTAAACCAAGTCGAGTAGGATCGTTCATACCACTGATCGCAGCCTCAAGAACCTCGAGTGTCTTATCGCTCAATAAATCTTGTGGGGATAGATTGATAGAAAACGAACTCTGCTTATCCGCCATATAGCCAATAGTGCTCTTAATCATGTGTCGACTAAGACGCGTGTAAAGATGGGTGTCAGCAATGATCGGTAAGAACTTTCCTGGTGGCACAATGGTACCGTCCGATTCCATGATTCTGACCAGACACTCTTGGCCAATCATTTCGTGCGTACCCGATTCCACAATCGGCTGTGAATAGGTGATGATGTTCAGATCTAAAATCGCACGGCTGACACAGCTCAACCAACCGAGTTGCTCTTTGCGGTCCTCTTCGCTCACCTGAATGTCTTTGGCATTGGTGATGTGGGTATTGTTCCGCACCCCATAGCGCCGAGCTTCGATCGCTTTCAATAAGATTTGGTCACCGTTGTCGGTTAAGAAATCACAACGACTAGCAAAGCCACCACACAGAGAAACTGACAGGTAATCAATATCAGCCAAACCATATGGCTCAAAATTTATGTGTTCGATGTCATCGGCGAACTCAACGAAACCTTCTTTTATTTTCGTACTACCAACACTAGCATTGAAGATAATCGCCCACTCTCCAACACCAATACTGAATAGCTCTACCTTCACGCGAGGCTCTTTGACGACACGAAGCTGCAATCGCTCGATAAAGTGATTAGACAGATCAAGCAGTAACTGATCACCCACTTGATAGCCGTATTTTTCGTTAACTTGATGGAAATTCGTGAGCTTTAACGTGAGTAAGTGTTCACTAAATAGAATCGTATTGAGACGTTCTTTTAATACGATACGATTTGGCAAACCAGTACGCGAGTCAATGCGATAGCTTTCGGTTAAGCGACGCGCTTGTTGATGGAGTTTTTTCTCCATCTGAGTATTCATACTGTCGAGATCAGCGACTGCATTTCTGACCAAGTTAAGCAACGGCGACACGGTTGCGCCACACTGAAAGTCTTCGCAATGAAACTCTTTAATCTCGTCAGACTCGCGCATAGCGATATAAGTCAGGCTGTGGTGCAGTATCTCTTGGCGGTCTTCATTACGGTATAGCTCCCCCATGCAGTAGGCACCACATGTATTCACTATCCCTTCAAATGGCTTGAGCTCAAGTTTGCTGTCGATAAATTCAAGTCGAGATACGCAGTTATAGATGATCACCGATTCAGGCTGATGCATGGCTAGCATCTCAGCACCGTGACGCACCTTTTCTGCAGTGAGCGATGGGTGGTTATAACAAAACTGCGCCTCCTCACCGACATGCCAAGGGCTATCAAACTCAATACTGCCATCATCATTAATACGCAGAGGCGTCGAGATCCCCTTCTTTCTGCCAAGTTCTCGATAAAGCGGAAAGCTCATCAGCTGGCTAAAAGGAAGGTCTTTGCCATCCGCAAGGTAATGTTTGAATACTTCGATAGCTGGCTTGTCGTTCAACGCGTATAAGCGATTTCCAACTGCATGTGTGACTCGTAGCTTCATCCCAATCGGGTTCCACTCAGAGTACGCGTCCGACCAAACCTTAAATCTTGGGTTAGTCAGAGCCACCGCAACACAGGCGTGCTGGTAGGTTTGCTCGTTATACATAACCCAACGGCCAAATTCATTCTCATGACATAGTCCACCAGCAATCGGCAAGGCGTAAGGCAAATTTTCAAAAGCGCTATAGATAGGGTAATCACGACCTTCAAGCTGATCGCACAGACTTATCACTGCTTTGGTATCTTTAGATAGACCCAACTGGGAAGACAGTACTTGGCTGTCATGAAAGGGATTGCCCGTAAAAGGCTGAACGGTAGAGGTTAAACTTGTTTCATTAAATTCACTGATAATGACTAAGGTACATGCACTCTTGAGAGTGTTATCACAGATCACATGACGAGCACTCTGCCCGATTAAAGTGGCACGGTTTAAATGATTTAAGGCGATACTCGCAATCCGACGAGCGACATCCGAGGATTGATCTGAGAAAAGTTGAATAAGGTATTGTTTATTGTCACACCACTCTCGCTGATCGAATTGAGATTTGAATAACTCCTCAGTATGTGCGAGAAATGTAAATGTTTGCATGCCGAACCTTGTTCAAAATCGAGTAAAGTGAATAACCTGCTATGACTGAAATGAATCGCGAATAACGCCGTACCAATAATCCTAGTCTAAACCAAGTTTGAATAGCGACTAATCTAGCTATTCATATTATAAATGCGGCGTAATGAGCTTACAGTAGCGGTTAAATCAGTCGCACGAGATCGCTAAGTTGGTCTATTTCAACATCAGGTAGCACTCTTGCCTTAGGAGATAGGTATAAACTGGAACCAATGTCATTAAACCAGCATGCTTGGAAACCACTTCGCTTCGCACCGTAGACGTCGGTTCTAAGATGATCGCCAACATGAAGAATGTTCTCAGCATCACACGCTAAGTCTCGCTGGGCTTTATCAAACATATCTGGGTAGGGTTTTGCTCTGCCATCTGGGCCAGCTTTAAGGATTAGTTGAAAGTACTGCCCCAAACCAATTTGATGAGGATCCACATTACCATTAGTAATCGCAACTAAAGGAATGCGTTGGCTGAGTTCTTTCATCACTCGATGCGTTTCTTGAGGGACATCGACTTGATTACGTAACCATAAAGCATGCTCTATTCCTTCACGGGCAGCTTGCTCTGCTTGCTGCTGAGAATATCCCAATTGCAATAATCCGCATTTAATCTGAGTTTCACGCCACACGGTGACATCGTGCTTTAAATTGGGGTTTTCAGCAGCCACCTGTTGCTTGACCCCCTGCCATTCTTCTTGTGATAAAGAAGCCGACACCGGATGCTTTTGATACAACCATTGCGCCATCTCTTTTTCTACTTTCATTATCACAGGCCAGTTATCATACAAGGTGTCATCCAAGTCAAAGGTCATCGCTTTAATGGTCTTCAACCCTCGATAAATTCGCATAGTAACCTCTATCTAACCTTTGTTCTTCTTACGTGCTCTTGGGTGAGCTTGATCGTACGCTTGGGCTAAGTGTTGGAAGTCTAAGTGAGTATACACTTGAGTGGTCGAAATATTTTCGTGCCCCAGCAGCTCTTGGACAGCTCGAAGGTTCTGACTAGACTCAAGCACATGCGTTGCAAACGAGTGGCGAAGTTTATGAGGACTGATGTGGCTCGCCACAGATTGCTTCTTACCCCAATCTTCCATACGTTTTTGTACACTACGGTGAGAGATGCGCGTTCCTAACTTAGAGACAAACAAAGCGTTTTCACCCGGTGAAGCTAAGTCACCGCGTACTTTTAGCCATTTGTCGACCCACTCTTTAGCCAAACCAGAAAAAGGCGCTTTGCGTTCTTTGTCGCCTTTACCAACCACGCGAATTTCACCCTGTCGACCCAACACATCTTTTAGATTGATGCTGACCAACTCCGCCAATCGTAACCCCGCACCATACATTACTTCCATCATAGCTCGGTCACGAATCGATAATGGGTCATCTCCACTTACTTCAAGCAACTGACCAACCTCGTCGACATCGAGGTTTTTAGGTAAAGGACGCTGCTTGCGAGGTGCCGAGACCCCTTTGGCAGGGTTGGCGGTCATTTCGCCACGCAACACAAGGAAATCAAAGAAGCTACGCAGTGAAGACAAGCGTGTTGCAATACTGCTCGCTTTCATACCTTCACGCATGCCTTTGCTAGCAAGTTGTCTTACCCACGCCGCGTCCACTTGCCCCCAATCTTTCAGCCCGAGGGTGACCAAGTGTGCGGCCATAGTTTCAAGCTGTTGTTTGTAATTACGTTGAGTATGTAGGCTAAGCCCCTTCTCGCTTCTAAGGTACTCATAAAAGCGAGAAAGTGGAGTTTGAAGACGATTAGGAAGAGGTGCTTTGGGCTCTAGGCTCATTATTTATCTGCCAAGGTAAGGTGTCCGCCAAATGCGCAACGACAAGCGCTAAATGGCGTAAAAATAGCGTATCCATATACGGTTGGAAATGACCACCATCTTCACTAGAAAAGGCGAGCAACCCCAACGGAGACTGCTTAGTAAGTGGTAGTACTACATAAGAGCCTAGCTCTGGAACTGGATAATCACCAAACAAATCGTGTCTGTCGGCTTTTCTCAAGCGCCCTAGATAAGCATCTTTGCCGTTGAAGTGGTTAAGCGAAAACTTAGAGTAACCCTCAGCACTCAACTGATAAAAGCCAGATTGCGAAAGAATTCGAACATGAGCCTTAAGCCCAAGATCTAACGCTTTTTGTTCAACGGCTTTTATCACCTGCATAAAGTCGTTGCACTTCAGTACTTGGACTTGAAGATCCATAAACTCATAGAAAGTTTTATCGTTATTCGCCGCCAGCGACATCAAGCCAGTGATCTCTTCTTCGAGCTCTTCAATTCTATGACGTTGTCGTTTTAGCTGGACTTCAACTAAGGAAACAGCGCCCTGCTCAACATTATTGATAGCAAGGCGATCAACCAAACCTTTCCTATCTTGAAAAAAATCTGGGTTATCACGTAAATATTCCGCGACCACTTCTGCGGTGAGTGCATCGGCTTCAACGTAAGACAAAACCTATCCTTTATGTTTTATGAATCTATTAGTGATGAATCGTTATTAACAAGAAAGTTGACCATCAAACACATGTGTTGCAGGGCCTGTCATAAACAGAGGCTTACCCGGGCCTTGCCAATTAATGTGTAAGTCACCGCCAGGTAAACGAACCTTCACATTCTCAGCCAGCAAGCCTTGAATAATACCAACCGCAACCGCGCCACATGCTCCGCTGCCACATGCTTGAGTTTCACCTGCACCACGTTCGTAAACACGCAAGCGAACCTCTTCACGGTTAACCACTTGCATAAAGCCAGCATTCACACGCTCAGGGAAACGTTCATGTGATTCAAGAAGTGGACCTAGCGTTTCAACATCAGCAGTATCCACATCATCAACAACCGTGACGACATGTGGGTTACCCATGCTCACGGCGCCACAGAATAAAGTGTGCTCGTCCGTTCTTAGGATATACGTCTTCTCTGACTGCTTTGCCTTAAAGGGAATCTTGCTAGGTTCTAACTCAGGCACCCCCATATTGACGGTGATCTGGTCATTATCCTCAATCTTAAGAACCATTTTACCTTTCTTGGTGCTCACGTTGATGCTGTATCTATTCGTTAAACCTTTCATTCGAACGAATCGTGCAAAACAACGAGCGCCATTACCACACTGTTCCACTTCACTACCATCCGCATTAAAGATACGGTAATGGAAATCAGTTTCTGGATCATAAGGAGCCTCAACGACAAGCAGTTGATCAAAGCCCACACCAGTGTGACGATCCGCCAAACGACGGATCAAATCTGGAGAAAAGAAGATATTTTGAGTAATGCAGTCCACGACCATGAAATCATTGCCCAAACCATGCATTTTAGAAAAGTGGAAGTGCATAACGCTTAAAATTACTCCGGAAGAATGTTTTCAAGTTCCCACAGACTCGTAAGCTCTTCACGCTGACGAACCAAATGAGTTTTATCGCCATCCACCATCACTTCAGCCGCACGCGAACGAGTGTTGTAGTTAGATGACATCGCGAAGCCATAAGCACCAGCGGAGCGAACTGCTAGTAGGTCACCTTCTTCAAGAACAAGGTCACGATCTTTACCTAGGAAGTCACCCGTTTCACAGATAGGGCCAACCAAATCATAGGTCACAGACTCACCCTGACGTGGGCTCACTGGCACAATATCCTGCCATGCTTGATAAAGCGCGGGACGCATCAAATCATTCATTGCTGCATCTATGATGGCAAAATTCTTATGTTCTGTTGGCTTCAGGAACTCGACTTTTGTTAATAATACACCAGCGTTCGCCGCAATCGCTCTTCCTGGTTCAAAAATCAGCTCCAGATCAGAATGATTTTCTAATCGAGCAAGCAGAGCTTTCGCATAATCGGAAGGTTGTGGTGGCAATTCATCGCGATAAACCACACCCAAACCACCACCTACATCGAGGTGCTTGATATTAATACCATCAGTTCGCAGTTGATCGATAAGTGCAAGTAGACGGTCTGTTGCATCGATGAATGGTTCGAGATCCGTTAACTGAGAACCAATATGACAATCGATACCATGGATAGATAAGTTATCGAGTGTTTGTGCAAAAGCGTACACTGCAGGAGCACGATCGAAAGCAATGCCAAATTTGTTATCACGTAAACCAGTAGAAATATAAGGGTGAGTGTTGGCATCAACATCTGGGTTGATACGCAGTGAAATAGGCGCTTTAACACCCAATTCGCCCGCCACTTTATTTAACCGTTCGAGTTCTGGTTCAGACTCTACGTTGAAACACTTAATGTTCAACTCAAGCGCACGCTTCATTTCAGCGGCTGTTTTACCGACACCAGAGAACACAACCTTTGCCGGATCGCCACCGGCAGCAATCACACGCTCTAACTCACCGCCAGAAACGATATCAAAACCTGAGCCTAAGCGAGCTAAAGTATTCAATACACCAAGGTTTGAGTTAGCTTTAACGGCATAACACACCAAGTGCGGATGCTCACCAACTGATGAATCGAACGCATTCCAGTGGCGTTCTAATGTTGCACGAGAATATACATACAGCGGTGTACCATATTGCTCTGCGAGTTGTGAAAGTGCGACGTCCTCAGCCCAAAGCTGGCCATCTTCCTGATAGTTGAAGTAATCCAAAGTTCTTATCCCTTATAAATAACGATTTCTGCGTGTTTCACTTATTCTGATTGTTCTGCCTGTTGTACTTCATCAGGATCGTACAACGGACCTGTTTGACCACAACCAGAAAGTCCAATAACGGACACCATAAACAGAGCGGTAATTAATTTTTTCATTTTGCATATCGTGATTATTAACTCAATGCCCCCTATAATCGCACCACACTCAGGAAAAGCAATAGGATAGAAAGGATGAACGATACTGAATTTCATCAACTGGTCGATATACAGATGCAAAACATCGAAGAAGCCATCGATGAATCAGAGGCAGATGTTGATTACGAAGTGACAGGCAACGTGATGACGCTGGAATTTGAAGACCGCAGCCAGATCATCATCAATCGCCAGGAACCAATGCATGAGGTCTGGTTAGCGTCGAAATCTGGAGGCTTTCACTTCAAGTTAGTTGGCGACAAGTGGACATGCTCAAAGACTGGTATGGAACTGTTTGAGATGGTTAAAGAAGAGTGCGTGAAGCACGCAGGTGAAGAAATTGATTGGGTTTAATCATTTGTAAGAAAAACTAAAAGGAGTGAATCAATCACTCCTTTTTAATATCTACCCGCTGAGATAAACCTAAATATTTACTATCTTTGAACTCCGCGAAGACAAAATAGCATCATTGCGATAAGGCACAACATAAGAGCTGCCTTCTTCCGGATGAACAATTTGGTAATACTGAGGTAGATTGAAATTAATCAACTTAGATGACACCTTTGTCTCATCTTTTACCGAGGTATAGAAAGAGTTCACGCTCGCAATCATCTCATCTTTCTCACCATTGTATTGGTGGTAAGCCTCAATTTGATTAGATTCATCCAATACGTAAATATTGAAACCTTTATCCGTATCTTCAAAGAAAAATTGAATTAAACCTTCACTCGCAAAACCATCCACCACTTCTGGTAGTTGGTATTCTTGTTCTTTATCGAGCATCAATAGTGGTGAGCCCTTCAACTTATTTGTTGAAATACTACGATAGAAATCAACCGAATTTTCGAGCATTTGTACCGATACTCCACGGCGTTCGAAGAACAGACCGAACATCTTGTTCGCTAAGCGGATAGCCTTAAAGCGACGACGTTTCTCTGGTTCGATCGGTTTCAAGCGTAAATCAATACACTCAGCCAGTAATTGATAAACCATGTTACGCATCACACCGCGCAAGTTTTTGCTGTAGCAGAAAACATCAACAGACTCTGGAGGTAAAGCATCTTGGTGCATTTTTCCAAGTACCGTCTTCAAAGCATCTAGCATTGCAGTATCACCTTGGAAATGAAGTGTACGCACTTCATGCCAAGAGTTTCGATAAACCAAATCAACACTGCCGACTAAGCTCTTGCCTTCTTCTCCAAAACTGAAAATATCAGCGTTCTTCACATCCACTTTCAATGCACGACCCGTTAACTCCGAAGTCGGGTCATTTTCGAAGTTGATGAACATCGCCAGTTGGCTTATCTCACACGGACTCGCGAGCGCTTGCATACTTGGACGACGCTTACGCAAAGAAAACGTATTACGCAGATCACTCACCATTTGATAGAACTTATCAATATCAATATGAGCATCACGAACGACAGAATGCAAACGAGTTGATTCCGTAATTAAACCATTAAAGAATGACCAAGCCACCAACTTACTCAAGTACTCATGGTGCTCGAGCGATGGCTGACCAAGGATTCGATGGGCAACCAGTGGTTGTTTATACAGATACCAACCGGCCTTGTTAGCTTGGCCTTGGCGAACCTCAATAAAGCTCAAATCCGGCTCATGAAGATCCGGTGAGATTTGTGGGTTCAATAACGTCACTTTACCTGGTAACACTTCAAAAGCCGCATAAAGCTTACGAGCTAGGATACTGATATCTTGTGGGCTAATCGCTGAAGTAATGTTATTACGACGAGCAAACTGAATCAGGTTACGATAGCTCAGCATCAATGCATCAAGCAGTGCATGGTGCACAACTTTAACCTGCTCAACCTTCCAGTTACGGCGGTTATCGAGCTCTGCAATGATTTCATTCCCCCAATTCCAAGATGTTGTCATCTCAGTCAAAGCTTCACGACGCCAGGCCACAGACCCCATACCCGCTTCACGTGACAGTTTCTCATGGGTTTTCAGGTAGAAACAGCGTCTCACTAGATCCAATCGAATATGATCGTTTATCCGCTCTAGGTAACGAGTCACCTTCTCGAGCATCAGATAGTAACTGTCCATACCATAGAGATCAGGTTCATCCGTAAAAAAGCGACGCTTGGTATCAATACTTAGAAGTTGTGTATTTGGATATTCCCAAGAATAAGCTTCTAACAAGATCGCCTTCAACACCGATTTATACGGTGAGTCGATACTCTTATACAGTTGCCACAAGTTGGACCCAAAATACTCTTCAGCAGGGATGCTATTCAACTTACCGAAATCAATCCACTGCGAACAATCAAGAGCCCCACCCTGACATAAGCCTTGAACATACTCGTCATAGCACTCCTCCATTTCTGGCGGAATGATTTGCCATAACAGGCGTTGACCAGCCAAACGAACCGCAGAACGATAAAATTCATCAAGTAATAATAGGTGCTGAGACGAGCCACAATTATCTCCAGTCATCTCTTCAGAATGATTCGAACGGAAACGCTCTTCGTCCATCAGGAAGAAGTTAGCTTCAATGCCTAAGGTTTCAGCCCAGTCCGTAATAAGCAGACATTTATTCGTCAGGCTATCACGTGACGCGCCATCCATATCCGACGAAACACAGACCCAAATATCGAGATCACTAGAGGTGCTTTGGCCAATAGAAGAAGTGCTACCCATAGTGTACAAACCCAAGA
The DNA here is from genome assembly GCF_000972265.1 of Vibrio sp. ECSMB14106. Lineage (NCBI taxonomy): Bacteria > Pseudomonadati > Pseudomonadota > Gammaproteobacteria > Vibrionales > Vibrionaceae > Vibrio > Vibrio sp. ECSMB14106. The sequence goes on from NZ_LAUM01000033.1 coordinate 49,404, forward strand.
TAGCAGGCTCAGTAGCCTCGGTGAGTTTACCACCCAGCGTTAATTCAGTATCAGAGACAAATTGCTTTTGGAATGAGTTTAAGGTGAAGCTTCGTATTCCAAAAGGAACTTGCTCGTCGTAATAACCAGGCATCATGGGATGATTAAAATGAAGCAGTGCAGGTATTAGGTTGAAAACTTGCTGGCCTTGCAAATTCATCAACGCCAACGCTCGATCAATGCGCTGTTGGTTTAGATTGTCCAATCGTTGAATCAAAGTCTGAGTGTAAGCCTGCAAGGTAAGTCCTTGGTTTAAGATAAATGCACTTCTGTTTAGTTACTAAACGATACAAGCAACAAAACGTGATCAATTTAACACTTTTACCTTTAATGGTAAAGCAAAGGAACCAGTCTCGCCTATCAATTCCTTAATGACAATAAGTAAAAATCACGGCGCCGTAGTGTCATCTTTATTGACTATTTCTAATAATAGCCCATGTTTCAAATGAGATACTAATCACACTATTTTGGTGAACTAATGAAAATCCGTCAGCTATCAAAGCATGGGATGATCAAACAGTAAAAATTTTCTTTTCACAATGATAGGATTGAGCAATTAAAGAACCTATACCGGAAACACCATGACAAATTCAGCACCAATCCGTATCGCCACCAGAAAAAGCCCTCTTGCCCTTTGGCAGGCATACTTTGTAAGGGATGCTCTTCAAGCTGCTCACCCTGGTTTAGAGGTTGAGTTGGTAACTATGGTGACCAAAGGTGACGTCATCCTCGATACCCCGCTTGCTAAAGTCGGTGGTAAAGGGCTGTTCGTAAAAGAACTCGAAGTGGCAATGCTAGAGGGTCGTGCTGACCTAGCCGTTCATTCCATGAAAGATGTCCCTGTCGACTTTCCTGAAGGTCTAGGTTTGGTGACAATTTGTGAACGTGAAGATCCTCGTGATGCTTTCGTTTCAAATACCTACAACAACATCGATGAACTACCACAAGGTGCTATCGTTGGTACATGTAGCCTGCGTCGCCAGTGTCAATTACTCGAATACCGTCCTGATCTAATCATTAAAGAACTGCGTGGTAACGTGGGGACTCGTTTAGGTAAACTTGATAATGGACAATATGACGCTATCGTACTGGCAGCGGCTGGTCTTAAACGCCTAAAACTAGAAGAACGCATCCGCAGCTTCATCGCACCCGAACAATCTCTACCTGCCGTTGGACAAGGTGCGGTAGGGATCGAGTGTCGTCTTGATGACGAACGACTGATTAAACTTCTTGAACCACTTAATGACAAAGACACCGCTGATCGTGTGCTATGCGAACGTGCAATGAACCTGACTCTGGAAGGTGGTTGCCAGGTTCCTATCGGTAGCTACTCACTATTGGATGGCGACAACATTTGGCTACGCGCCCTTGTCGGTGAACCGGATGGCTCTAAAATGGTTCGCGGCGAGATCTCAGGCTCTCGTAAAGATGCTGAAGCTCTGGGCACTACTCTAGCAAATCAATTGCTGGATGACGGTGCGAGAGAAATCTTAACCAAGCTCTACGCAGACCAAGAATAATCATGACCGTGTTGGTAACTCGCCCCGGGACTGAGGGGCAATCGCTTTGCCAACAACTAGCGGATGAAGGGATTCAAACAATCCATCATCCGCTTATTCGTATCGTTGATAATCCAGACTCAGTGGATTTAAGTACCCAGCTTAATAGTAGCGATATCATTATTGCAGTCAGTCACCATGCCGTGACTGCTGCCCAGAGCATCCTTTCGAAAACCTCATCTATTTGGCCAACTTCGCCGCTTTATCTTGGCGTCGGTCAAAAAACCGCGCATATTTTAAGCAAGTCTTGCAAACAAAAAGTAAACTACCCTCAGGTGAGTGATAGTGAACACCTTCTTAAACTGGCTGAACTTAATAGCGTAAATAATAAATCCATTTTGATATTGCGTGGCAATAGTGGGCGGGAGCTTATTAGGGATTCTTTAATCAAGAGAGGTGCACAAGTCTCTTATTGTGAGACCTACTGTAGAGAATATATTCCTATTAACGACCACAATACCTATCAAACATGGGTCAACAAAAAAACATCTAAAGTTGTCATCACTAGTCAGGAACAATTGGAGTACCTCTGCTCAATAACTCCTGACGAGTATTTGGCTTGGCTTTCAACAAGACAACTATTTGTCCCAAGTCAGCGCATAGCAGAACGAGCACAACAGCTCGGGTTCTCCAATGTGGTTAATACTCAAAGTGCTACGAACCAAATATTACTGGCTGCTCTCCGGCCTTAGCTAGAAACAGGAAATAAGCATGACAAGCAAAAAAAATAATGAGCATATTGAACCTGAACAGAAACAAGACACTCAGCCAGTCGTTGTTGAAGACGAAAAAGCTGAAACTACAGAGACCAAACAACCTGAACAGAAGCTTGATGCCTCTGCTTCAAATACCGTTAAAAGTGAGCAGCCTCAAGCTGAACATAAAGAGCAAATAGAGAAAGCCGAAAAGCAAGGTAAGCGCGGTGTCAAACTAGGCGCTATTGCGATCGCTATTTCTATTATCTTCAGTGGCGGTATCGCATTTCAAATGCAGCAAAAGAGTGCCGAGTACTCGGCTCAAATCGCCGCTCTTCAAGCACAACTGCAAAACACCCAATCTGCAGTAAATAAAGACCTACAAACCATTAAGCAAGAGACTATCCAAGAAGCGTCACACGCGGTGGAGAAAACTCAGGTCGTGCAGTCTCAACAGCAGAAGAGCATTCAAAGCCTGCAGTTAGCAGTGGCTGACGTGAAAGGTCGTCGCCCGAACGACTGGCTACTTGCCGAAGCCGATTACCTTGTGAAACTAGCAGGACGTAAACTGTTCCTAGAGCATGATGCCGTTAGCGCCACCAAGTTAATGGAAAGCGCCGATCAACGTATCGCCGCACTGAATGACCCGAGCTTAGTGTCACTTCGTCAATCAATCACCAATGACATTACTAAGCTTCGCACTATTCCTCTGATCGACCGTGACGGATTAGTTCTACGCATCACAAGTCTACAACAGCAAGTCGATACACTGCCGCTTGCCAATGCGATTCTTCCAGAAACTGCGGTTGTTGAGAAAAAAGCAGTATCGCAAGATATTAATGATTGGCAGAACAACCTGATGACGTCGATGAAAGACTTCTCAGAAAACTTCATCACATTCCGCAGTCGTGATGGCGAAGTTATCCCTCTACTATCACCAGAACAGCACTTCTACCTACGTGAAAATATCAAAGGTAAACTAGAGACAGCCATTCGCGCAGTCTATAAAGAACAAGGCGATATCTACAGTGCAGCACTGCAAACAGCTAACGAGTGGTCGAAATCATACCTAAACCAAGATAACCATTCGGTCATTGAATTTGAGAAGGCGATTAAGCAATTAAGTGAGCAGAACATTTCGGTTAAATACCCGGTAAAACTTGAGTCTCAAAATGAGTTATCTGATGTGATTCGCGAACGTCTACGCCGTGAGGTGACGGTAATGACCTCGGAGGAGAAATAATGATTCGTTTGATTTTTCTTTTTCTCATTCTAGGTGCAGGCTTGTTTGTCGGTACACAGTTCTCTGGCCAACAAGGTTATGTACTCATCTCAATTGCTAATAAGACGATTGAAATGAGTGTGACAACAATGGCTATCTTTGTAATTGCCCTTTTAGCTGCACTGTTTGGCTTGGAATACCTATTTAAAAAGCTTATTTACGCGAGCTCAACCACTTGGAACTGGTTCAGCGTTCGTAAACTGAAACACTCTCGTCGTTATACCAATGAAGGCATCATCAAACTTCTTGAAGGTGATTGGAAAGGCGCAGAGAAGAAGGTAACTCGTTGGGCTAACCATCACGACATGCCTCTACTTTGTTACCTAGTGGCTTCTCAAGCCGCGCATGAACAAGGCAATACTGCAGAGCGAGATAAGTACATCGAACTTGCTAGTCAACAAGAGGACTCTCTACTGGCTGTTGAACTAACCAAAGCGAAACAGCAAATCAGTGAATCAAACTACGAAGCAGCATTCGATACCCTCTCTAACCTAAAAGGCTTACACCCTAACAACACAGCGGTACTTGGCCTACTAAAAGCCACCTACATGCAGCTTAAATTATGGCAGCCACTGTTAGAATTAACGCCTAAGCTCGTTAAACACAAACTGATGACTGCTGATGATCAACGAGATCTAGAACAAAAAGCACAATGCGGGTTACTTCATGATGTGGCACAACAACAAGGTAGCGAAGGTTTAATCAGTCATTGGAATAAACTTTCAAGAAAGCAAAAACAAAGCTCTCACCTTGTTTCCTGCTTTGTGAAGCAACTGATCGCTCGTAAAGCTGATTCTGAAGCCTTCACTGTAATAAAAGAGAACATTGCAAAGAATGGTGCAAATGAACTCTACATGTTGCTCCCTGAGCTTAACCTTGCCGACAACCACCCAGCTGTCGTAATGTTAGAGCGCGCTATCAGTAAAAATGATAACAATGCAGAAGCGCACAGCGCATTAGCCCAGTTCTACCTAAGAGGGCAAAAATGGGCTGAAGCGCAAAGCCACTTCGAGAAAGCACTAGCACTTCGCTCTAATGTTTCAGATTACGGATACCTATCTGATGCACTAGAGAAGCAGAACCTGACCAAAGCAGCTCACGAAGTTTCTCGTAAGGCACTCGCTCTAGTTCAGCCAGCTTAAGAAAATACACTTAACATGAAGCCGATGCCAAGCATCGGCTTTTTTGTATCTGCAGTTTACCCTAGATAACATCCTATATTGTTCAAGACTAAAGAAAGGAATGTATGGCTATGGAGTTCAGATTCTAGACAAAACCAACACGGAGATAGAACAACGACTCGCTATTTGAAACGAGGCTTAGTCATTACGCAGAATGCGCTTAACGTAGGGTATGTTTTGGAATTGTCATAATGAGTCTTCAATCTATAAACACATTTAAGGACGGGGGTAGCCTAGAAACGTAAAAAGCCCTGCTATTCCTAGCATAGCTTTCTAATACCAACCTAGAACATTAACTGGTCAGGTCTATCCATCCTCTTGAACACATCTTCGAGACCCTTTCTGGCACTTCCAGAACCTATTCCATACGACACATATTTTGGAAACGATATCATCATAGTCTTCGAAACTTTGGTTCGCTAGACAGCGTTGCCGCACCCCAACTCCAAACTTGTTCTATTGGGTTGAGCTCTGATGAGTATGGAGGAAGCTTGATGATACTGACGTTATTAAACCCGTTAGCGATATCATCTGTGTGTCAGCCAGCACCATCCATAACTACCACTGCGTGTCTTCCTTCGTCTGTGATCTCGGTTATTTTTTAAGTGCTCAGTCATAATGTCCTTATTGACCCTAGGTACAACCATAGATTCTCCAACTCCTTTACTAAGACAAACGGAGCCGAACAAAATTGCTTCTGTTTATCGCCCTTTGGCGTGTTCCTGCTTCAGCCCACAAGCGAGTAGTTGTACTCTGTTGCCCAAATCTAGCCTCGTCCTGAAACTAGATATCAACATACTCCAGCCCAATGTGGCCGGGGGCCTTAAGGATCGTTTCTATTTTGAATTTTTTAAAATCCTCTTGGATTTCATCAGAGTGTTTCGAACGCGATGTTGTCCATGAAAAGCCTATATGACTTAGCAAATAATAGATAGAGTCAGGGTGGTAGTGTTTACCAAATTCCTGGACGATATATGTATGAATATCATGGCCGGTCAGTCGACCTCCAGACGGATTTTCAGCCTCATTTTTAAGAAATTGGCTTAATTGTTCTTTTTGCCTAGGCGTCAAAAATGCAGGTCTCCCTGTTCGAGGCTTTTCTTGTAACCCCTCGAGTCCTTCATCGAGAAAAACTTGACCCATTTATTCACACTGGTTCTGTTTACTTTAAGGAACTTTACTATTTGAGTTCTTGAATGTCCGTCTTTCAAGTGAGCAAGTGCTAGCAATCGCTTCTTCATTTGGACGGATCTTTGTTGGTTAGCAAGTTTTTTTGAAGTCGATATTATTGAAGCTATCCATTGCAATATTACGTTGAGCTGGAAAGTTTCAATTTGATCACATTCTTACTTAGATTGGTATGAGCCGGCACTCCGGAGATTCGACCTGGTTGGCGATCCAGCTCCAAACATTGCTTCGTAGAAGCAACAGATGCAAAAAAGCCCCAGCATTTCTGCTGAGGCTTCGTATATGGCAGGGGTGGAGAGATTCGAACTCCCAACACGCGGATTTGGAACATAATATTTCGCTGCATTAAAGATATAACCAATATTACTAGTCAGTTATGTTGGCATTGCCTATATGGGAAACTCGCAAGCTAATAGCTAAAACCTATCACCACCACAAATCCATTAGCCCTTGCCTATGATAGAACCGCGGATTTGGAACATAATATTTCGCTGCATTAAAGATATAACCAATATCACTAGTCAGTTATGTTGGCATGACCCATATGGGAATCTCGCAAGCTAATAGTCTAAGAAATTTCCACCACGGTATTTCATCGTTAGGTCGTATCGAGAATATCTAGCTAAGTATCACCGAGTTGAGAGTCTGGGCTAAATTTCCGACTATGAACGTAACAATGGGTACATTGCGGCAATTCCATCAGCGATTAGCGAAACCATCCCACCGAGAATCTTCCAAGACAGCCAGAAGACAATGACGCTCTGGTAATCACTGATGAGAGATTCGCAACGAACAATACGATTGCGCTACCAACTAACACAAACCATCAACTATCGAACCATCATCAATTTCAGAACCAGTAATGGTAATGGGTACATTACTTTAATTACCACCAAGGTTTAGCAACACAATCAAGTGCATCAAATCTTCAGCACATCACCAGAGAATGACAGCAATCGTTCCACTCACTGCTAACAACAGCTTCTGATTTAGTTCTTAAACCACTAATAAAAACAAGTACCTAAACTGGTATGGGAAAACGAAAGGGTGTTAGAGGGTATTGGAGATAAATGATTTGTCACTCGGTTATGTATTAAGATACAGCTCCGCCATACCATCTAAACGACTCTTTACTTCTTTCCAGTTTGGCATTACCTGAGTCAATAACCGCCAAAACCGTTCACTGTGATTGTGCTCTGCGATATGACAGAGTTCATGCAATATCACGTAGTCTATACACTCTTTAGGTGCTTTCACTAAATGAGGGTTAAGTATCAGCGTACCTTTCGCTGAACAACTTCCCCACTGCTTCTGCATTGCCATAATACGAAAACTTGGGATACCCGTTACCCATGTAGCTTGAGGTAGTAGATGACTTAAACGTTCATGGAAAATTCGTTCAGCTCGAACCTTATACCAGTTGTTCACCAAGGCTTTCACCATCGCTGGCTTATCCTCATTAAACTTAGTTAACGTGACGAGTAACTTACCACGCCCCATTTTTACTGTATTTAGAGCTTCTTTATCTTCAACAATTTTGAGCACGTAGCGACGACCAAGATAAAACTGCATTTCACCACTGACGTAATGCTTTGTCTGTACATACTCTAAATGGTGCCGAAACTCAGTAAGCGCATCAAATATCCATTTAGAACGTTTCATTACCGCTTCATGGATATCGGTTTTATCAGCATCTTCAGGAGTGAAAACGACTACCTCGCAATTGGGGTGTACCTTTATCGACACCTTACGTTTCTTCCCCTCAGTATACGGCTTACGCACCACGGAATAAGTAACAGCTTCATCCCCGTAGATAAAGCTGTACTCTTCTTTAATATGCTCTTTAGAGTGTGTCTCAGCCATTACTGATTCAGTCCTGATAAACCTAGTCGAGTAATTTTGATCACCTCATTAACCAATGCTTGCGCTTTATCTATCCCCAAATCACTAAAGAGTAGTGGGAGTAAGCCTAACGTGATTTGCTTCTCTATCTCTTGCGGATTGATAGAAAACTCGGCAACTGACTTCCTTACAATCTCATCAATTTTAATCGCGTAATCAAAGCACTGGTCTTCAGTCAATGGTAGTGTTTCACCTAATTGTTTCAGGAATAACCCATAATAAGCTTGTACATGACGCTTAATCTTGGGGTCTAAAGCACTAAAGCGATCCGTTGGAAGACCCTCGACTTTTCGTTCTTTGACTTGCTCTTCAAAATCAGCGAACAGCATGTATTGTTTAACAGGAGCGTCAAACATCTCTTTCGTTTTCTCTATTGCTTGTTTGAGCAGCTTAGAGAAATATTCTTGAGCATAAGGATCATCAGCTAAATCTTGGTCAATCATCTTAGTGATGCGACCTGTAATTTTATCTTTTTGATTTCGAGCTTCATCGTCGGTCATCTGCTCTGGTTTCGCATCTTTACCCATATTACCAACGAGGTAAGCCCCCTTAGACTCTTCAATCTCAACACCACCAATATGCTTATCGAGTAACGTTCTAATGTCATCCGCATAAGCGTCATAATCAATGGTTTCTTCTGCATCTTCACGTACTTGTTTTCGAAGCTGAGACATCATTTTTAACGTGTCTTTGTACAATTGACGCTTGTTATCGAAGCTTTTATCTTCGAAGTAAGTTGCCGACTGAAGAGCTACTTTCATGCAGTTAGTAAAGAGAGTCAGTGCCGTATAGAAGTCGTTACGCTTTTTAAGGTTGGTATCGGTAACTTGACCTTCGATATCTTGCATCTTAGGGGTAAGTACCTGACGTAACGCTGGACCGTCTTGTTTATTCACCACACCGTCGAAGATAGCCCACAGGTCTGAGTATAAACCTGGAAGTTTTTTGTACTCGGTATCCATTCGGTTGTACAAACCTTGCAGATCATCAATATCGAACCCACCTAATGTACGTTCCGCTAGGTCTTGGTACTTCTCAATAGTGGCATCCAGCTCTTTCAAGATACCTCGATAATCGATTAAGTAACCGAACTGCTTCTTACTATGGAGACGGTTAACTCGTGCGATTGCTTGGATTAGATTGTGCTGTTTTAACGGTTTATCGATATAGAGAACCGTATTCTTAGGCTCATCGAACCCCGTTAGTAGCTTATCGACTACTATCATTAAATCAGGTCCATCATCCTTACTGAAGTCATCGATAATGCTTTGGGTATACGCTTTCTCGTCTTGATTTCCTACGTTCTGTTTCCACCAATTCTGTACTAGGTCTTTGCTCTCTGTATCAACGTTATCATGTCCCTCACGTGAATCAGGAGGCGACATTGCAACGACGGAACTCACCTTACCGATTTGGTCGAGTAACTGCTTATATTGGATTGCAGAGGCTTTAGAGTCACAAGCTAACTGTCCCTTTAAACCTTGTTGTTTAAAGTTCTGAAAATGGTCTGAGATATCATGCGCGATAAGTTCTAAACGCCCTTCCGATTGATATATCTGTCCCTTCTGTGCGAACTTTTTCTTTAAGTCAGTACGCTGCTTTTCCGTTAACTTATCGGTGATTCGATCAAACCAAGCGTCTATCGCTTTATCATTGGTGCTCAGTTCAGGGATACGTTCCTCGTATAAAAGAGGGGTTACTGTTTCATCCTCAACAGCTTGTTGCATGGTATAAGAGTGGATGATTTTACCGAACTTATTCTCTGTCTTATCATCTTGAAGTAACGGAGTCCCTGTAAACGCGACGAATGCTGCTTTGGGTAGCGCTTGCTGCATTCTAATGTTGTTTTCACCGTTCTGGCTTCGATGCCCTTCATCCACCAGCACGATCATATCTGGACTGTCGTTGTAACACTCGGTCATCTCAACAGCGGTACCAAACTTATTAATAATAGAAAAGATAATACGTTCATTCCCTTTACCTATTTGTTCCGCTAACCGCTTACCTGTCGTTGCCATCGCGTCTTTTTTATCTCTATCCGATAAAGCACCACCAGATGCAAAAGTACGAGCAAGTTGCCCTTCTAAGTCAACCCTGTCTGTAACAACGACCACACGACACTTAGCAAGCTCTTTTATCCATATGAGCGCCTTAGAGAGAAACACCATCGTAAATGACTTACCTGAGCCTGTGGTGTGCCATATCACGCCACCATTACGAGCTCCGTTATCATCAAAGGTAGTAATTCGCTCTACTAATGCCTTGATCCCGAAAACCTGTTGATATCGAGCGACTATCTTCCCTGCTTTCTTATCGAATAGCGTATATAACCTTGTCATCTCTAATAGTCGGTCATGACGCAATAAACTCACGAGTAAACGGTCTTGGTCAGTCACGACCAACTCACCGCCTGCGATAAGAGTTAAGTATTCGTCGGTTACTTTCGCTGAACGATGCTTAAAAATGGCTTCAAATTGAGTCGGTGATAACGGTTTATTCTTCAACCTAACGAACTCAGCTTCGATGATCTCTTCTTCTTTCCATTTAGCCCAAAACTTCTCAGGCGTACCACATGTCGCGTACTGTCCATCGTGACCATTGATAGAAAGTAGTAACTGACTGTAAGCAAACAAGTGAGGGATTTCATCGACCTTTTGGTTACGGATATTTTGGGAAATACCCTCTGCTACTGTCGGCTTACCTTCCTTAGAGGAATCCGGACGCTTAGCTTCGATGACAACCCAAGGTAATCCATTAACGAAACATACGATGTCTGGAATACGATGATCGGTGCCGTGGGTATTTTCTACCTTTAACTCTTCGGTAAAGTGGAAGACGTTACGCTCAGGCTTCTCCCACTCGATAATTTGAATGGTAGGATTCGCTTTTTTCCCATCAATGAACTCAGTAACACCAATACCATACGTCAAGATGTTATAGAGCTTCTCGTTAGCAGCTTTTAACCCTTCATTCATCGCAGGGGAGGCTAACTCATGCACTATTTTATCGATAGACGCTGCTGATAGAGGGCGGTCTTTCCCCATAAATGAGAAGGTTTTCTTAGATAAGACTTCCCTCAATACCTTGGGTAGAATAACGGTAGACAACCGACCTCGCTGAATCGAACATTCACTAGTCGGTATGAATTGATACCCTAAGTGAGTCAGCAAGGCTAAAGCAGGGATTTTCGCACTCTGCTCTTCTTTAAAATTCGCGATAGGTTGTGACATGCCGTGTTATTCCTTTTAAGCCTGAGGGGAGCATGGGGTAGACGTAATAAGTAAAAGCGTAGTCATGACTGACTACGCTTGATTGGATTGGTTATACTGCTATAGATTCTTCAACTTGAACCCGTCTTTTGCCTGTTAGTAGTTGCTGCATCAGTGCTTTCTTTTCTTGTTTTAGATGAGAAAGTTTCGCTTCTAATACTTCAATGTCTTTATCGGCAGTGGTGAGGGCTGAGGCGACTTTTTGTTGTTCTTCGATTGGAGGCAGCTTAATCACAAAACTTTTTACCATACCTGCATTAAGGTTTGATTGAGTGCCTTGCTGTCCCATCAAGATAATTTGTTCTTTTAAATTATTGAGATAATAATATAAGAACAAATTTAGTAATCTATTCTGAGGTCTGATGCCTAAAATTGCTTGTGATGAACATAACTCGACAGTAGCGATACTGCATTCGCCAATAGACGCATACATAGCATAAAGCACTGTACCTTTAGGATATAAACGAGCACTACTATTAGCAATTCCCTCATCTGTAAGAGACTTTTCAGTTTTTGAAATCCACTTTCCGTGCTTTGTCATATCTGCAATAGAAACCCACGGATTTTTCCCACCATAGTATTCGCTTACAGAAGATTTAGGTGTACCACCACTATTCATAGCGGCAACATCACCCAACTTAACATCTTCCCAGTCACCCTCAAACACATTACCTGTTTCAGGATTCACCAATCGCTTCTTACCCGTCAACAACTGCTGCATCAGGGCTTTTTTCTGCTGCTTACTGGTTTTAATCAGCTTTTCTGTGGTGCTAATCGCTTTATCCCACGTAGAAAGAATTTTGGCGATTTTGCGTTGTTCTGAGTACGGTGGAATTGGCACTTGGATATCTTTTATGATTCCAGCGCTAAGGTTCTGTTGACCACCACTATTTGCTAATTCACGTATATTCTCATACTGACTAGTTAAAAACTGGTAATAATATTCAACATCATGTTCCTTGTTTAGTAACAGCGCCGCACAAGCTTGGTTGGTTGTTGCTTCGATACCAAGTTTGGCTACTTGTCCTCTAGTCTTACCCTGTCCGTACATAGCCATTAAGATAGTATCTTTAGGAAATAATTTAGCAGAAGAGTTTTCTAAACCTTCTTGGGTGATTTTCTGTTCGGCATCAGCTATAACACCAAACTTCACTTCAGAGGTTGTTACCCAAGGTATATGACCATTCCAATAGGAATCTTTGGTTCTACTAGGAGTACCACCAGAAGTTACCTTTGCAATATCTTCAATAGTCCCTTTGCACCAACCATTAGGCACCATAACCCAACTCCTCTAGGTAACTCGCCATTTCAGCTTCAAGGTCAGCCAGTTCATCCTGCAATGCTAAACGTTCAGTACGAACCGCAACTAAATCAATCTCTTCCTCCTCCTCAAAGGTATCGACATAACGAGGAATATTCAGGTTGTAGTCGTTCTCAGCAATCTCTTCCAAAGTAGCTAAGCAAGAATACTTATCCGTTGTCTCTCGCGCTTTATATGTATCTACAATCTTCTGGATGTTCTCAGGCGTTAACTGGTTCTGGTTCTTACCCGACTTAAACTCACGTGAAGCATCGATAAACAGGACTTTATCGTCTGTCTTGTTCTTCTTAAATAACAAGATTGCAGCAGGGATACCCGTACCGAAGAACAGCTTTTCAGGCAGACCAATCACGGTATCAAGCAGGTTTTCATCAATTAATTGCTTGCGGATCTTACCTTCCGATGATGCGCGGAATAACACACCATGAGGCACCACTACCCCCATACGACCCGACTGAGGTTTCAACGTCTCAATCATATGCGAAATAAACGCGTAATCACCTTTAGTCTTAGGTGGGATACCACGACGGAAACGACCAAATACATCATCAGCAGCATCTTCATGACCCCACTTATCCAATGAGAATGGAGGGTTAGCCGTCACCACATCAAAGTGCATCAATCCACCAGAACTATCTTGGAGTTTCGGGTTACGGATGGTATCACCCCATTCGATACGGTGATTATCTTCACCATGTAGGAACATGTTCATCTTAGCTAAAGACCAAGTAGAACCAATAGCTTCCTGACCGAATAAAGCGTACTGCTTAGAGCCATTAAAGTTCTTCTGGACTTGCTTACCACACTTCATCAATAGAGAACCTGAACCACAAGCAGGATCGCAAATAGTATCCCCCTCTTGAGGCTCTAAGATGATAGAGAGCAAGTCTGACACTTCAGGTGGCGTGTAGAACTCACCAGCCGATTTGCCGCTACCAGCCGCAAAGTGTTTAATCAGGTACTCATATGCGTTACCAATAACGTCTAGAGAACCCACTCGACTCGGGCGTAAGTTAAGTGTCTCCTTACCAAAGTCTTCTAAGATATGACGTAAGATGCTGTTCTTCTGCTTCTCATCACCCAGCTTATCGGTGTTAAAGCTGATGTCTTGGAAGACATTTTTCAACTTAGTACCGTTAGCTTCTTCGATAGCATGTAAAGCTTTATCAATACGAGAGCCGTTACCTGCTTCATGACGCTGTGCGTACAAGTCCCAAAATGTCGAACCTGATGGAATTTTAAATGACTGACTCGATAGCATCGCTTCAATCATTTCAGGATTATCACCAAATTGCCCAGTGAGTTCATCAACCTTATCTTGGTGAACGTCTGAAATGTACTTCAAGAACAACATGGTTAAGACGAAGTCTTTATAAATTGAAGGGTCTACCGTACCTCGAAACGTATCACAAGCAGCCCAGACCGCTTTATTAATTTCATCTTGGTTAATTGTTGTCATTTTAAAATCCTACGCTCTTAGTCAGCTCAAAGTAGCCGCGAGTCATGAAGACAGACCATCGCTTCAAACTACGCTAATATTCATATCAAAAATTGTCACAATTGTAGTGCATTGCTCATCCACATAGATAGAAAAAGATACCTTTTCTAAGATATCGAATAGGCAATTTTCTAGACAAGATGCTCGTGACTTACCTTGAGAAGTATTTTAATGAGTTACAGTACAAAAAGTGAAAGGTAATGACATAGAAGTGTAACGAGGGAAATAGGGTTCATAGTTATGGGGTAGGGTCTATAACTACTGTTGTAGATGGGTTAAGAGCTAAATCTCAGACTAAGTCTTTAGCAATGTATATTGCTGTCGTTATTACAACGGTATCACTAGTCTAATCAAAACGGCTAAAGCATCGAAATATCACCAGAGAATGGCAGCAATCGTTCCACTCACTGCTACCACCAGTTCTGAAATAGAAAGCCAGCCCCCTTTCGGAATCTGGCTCTGTAAGTGTTACGCGATACTACGCTGCTAGTTTTTCAGTATGTTCTCGGCTGTACTCTTCTAGCATGGAAACTGCTTCTTCAACCTCGATAGGATGGAAAATCAATGTCATATCGACCCTTGGGTACTTACGCACTAACCATGATAGGAGTGGCAACATGCGAGGCGTTACAGGTAACTTAGATTCCAGTAGCTTACGTCCCTTCGAATTTGCTAAATCTTGTTTAGTGATACCTTCTATACCGTCAGTCTCAAACATAGAGACCATCTTATCGTAATGACCTCGTGGAGCGCGTTTTGGAGCCTCTGGTAGCCCCCATTTACCTTGAGTGATAGCTCGTAACATCTGTACCTTGAAAATGCCCTCTGAGCCATCTCCTAGGTATTTAACACCAGTTCCCTTGAGATAACTACGAACCTTATAGAAGTCCATCCAATTGTCCCAATCTTCCATTGTCTTAAGGCAGTTGTTTACACGCCACTCGTCGAAGTAAGTACGAGCATCTAAACCCTCATCAACGGTATTCCATGGAACCGTATCGAACGATAGGTGCTCTACCACTTCACCGCTTTTAGGGTGACGAACTTCCACCATACGAGGGTTTACAGGACGACGCTTAAAGTCATATTCGAGATTAAGTGTCTGTTCAGTGTGGATAGAGACAAGATCCATCTCTTTTAGCCATTGGTCACGTGCTGATGCTAAGTGTTTACGTGCAACCTTCTGACCTGGATAACGATCTAAGAACAACTCAACCATCCACTCATTTTCATCTACGCCTTTCGGTGCTTTTATCCCTGCTTTAGCACATACCGGTTTTGTATCACCTAATTCAGCTGTCAATTGTCCACGAGTCTTCATAGAGATAATCTGTTTAGCATGGTGCTTTAGTTGCATCATGTCTTCGCCACTGACCTCGGTACAGATTTGCTGGAACCGACGCGCTAACGGGCCATCTAAACATTGCTCTAGTTGCTCTTGTGTGGCATTGCACAACCAACCGTCTGTGGTGGCTGAAATTATCTTAATGTCATCGCCATAACGCTCACAAAGCTTGCCTATAACCTCAAGCATCGTAGCGCGAACATAAGACGTACAATAGGCTCCGTAATGTGCATTGGTTACAGGTGAATATGGGATGTTCTTACTCAATCCTGTAGCAAGATCGAACCCTTTAGAATTGTTACAACCTTGTAAAGTTTTTCCATAAAGTGAGTTACCTACCAATTTCCAAAGCCCGTTGTATAGCTCATTTCCTTCTTGTTTGTACTTAGAACGCTGCTTACGAATGATAGTAGTAAAGTCCTTATACATAGATGTAGAACCCTCAACCCAAGGGATTACCATTCCATGCAAAATCTCAATTTCACACCCAATATCATGTGCTAGTTGAAGCTCTGGCGACGTTACATAAGTTTCCCCTTCCATCGGATAATAGATGCCACGGAGTTCGGTTCGACAAGGCATGACAGGAAATCGGATACCGTCTAGGTGTTTAAAGCGAACATACGCAAAGCCCATGGTATCACCTAGATAGTCTTCAATATTCTTAGATTCGAAGGTATTAGGGTAATCGGCTTTTTTGGAATTTACTAAGCTGGTCGTGTACGCACCACTCAAATCATAATCAAAATAGTCACCTTTTTCAGATACCCCAAAGTAAGCTCCGAAATTACAACCACCAAACAAGGCTGAAACTGCAAGGTTATCGGTGTACTCTCGACTAACCGTTTTCGATATATCGTATGTGTTGCGAATAGCATTACTTTTTGCATGATAATACTGCTTTTTACGAGTCTCATATCCTAAAAAGTCATGCATTGCGGCTGTACTACCACACGTATGTCGGAACAACGACACACCAAGATTGCCTAATGTCGAAGGCAAGCTATTCAGCTCCAGACCAATATCTTCACGAAGGTCAACCAATGCGAACTTCTGCATCCGTAAACCATATTCCAAGGCAATATCAGCATCGCGAACCGCATACCGATTAAACAGACTAGTATCCTTACAATACAGGTCATCCATTCGCTCTATCATGTTGTCTGGTAGCGTCATTTTGGGGAAACCGCACTGCAATCCTAGCTCCTCAAGTGATGCCTTGCTACTCAACAAAGTTGTATCAATGAAGCGAAGCTTAGTTTCAAAAGCGTTGTTCGATGAAGAGTAGAACTTAGTGTTTTCTATTTTGTATTTACTGCGCCCGATGGAGTCCAGAGCGATACCGTAAGCACCGCGCCCAGAGGTTACTGTACCTTGAACGACTGTTAGCGAGTTTTTATGGTTCTTGTTATTTTTACCGATGTTCCAAAACTCCTCGAAAGAAGCAATATCGGCACGAAGAAAATGAGCATAGATAAAAGTCTGCTCAGGCCATTCTTCGATGAAACCACGTGCTTTAGCTTTTATCAGTAATTCTTGGATGAATTTGTCAAAGCCGATCTTGTAACCTTTCTTGGTAAGCTGCTTACGCTTATCCATTTCATCTTCTTTCGACAGACCTTGATCACGACACTGCTTAATCAGTTTCGCCATGTCGGTATGTTTCACGCCGCTAAACGACTTATCACCAATGCGAACACTGTAGGAGTAGCAAAGAATATCGTTCTTACCCGTCTCATGATTAAAGACCCACTCAGAGTCTATCGATATATGGATAGCTTTACCCTTACCACGCATTGCCGCCCATGGAGCAGATTTAATCCCCTCTAAGTATTGATTAATACGTTTATCTATTTCCTTTTTAGCTTCCTCACGTCCTCGCAGCTCAGCTTCGAACTTGCTAACTTGATCATCCAAAAGCAATGATTTGGTATCGAAGAATGTGGACTGCAGGAAGTCTTCTAATTCGTGCTCAGTTTCGCGCATCAATTGATAGGTTGTTTTTGGGGCTGTTTCTAACGTTTTCATCTTTATTTATCCATTCGTTAAGAGAAAAAAGACGAAGTACATCCATGACCGGACACACTTCGTCGGTTATCGGATATAGAAAGATTGGTAATAAAGAGGTGCTCGGAGATGAGACTAGTTTAGAAAAGGCTGGTATAGAATGGTGCGCACGAAGGCAGTGGTTTGCTAGACCGTATTACAGCGATATTATTCTTACTTAAACTTCGCTGTGCGAGCCCATGACTTAACAAACTTGATTAGTTGCACATAACCAACGGTATCGACACCTTTCTTTTCAACGTTGTTATTCATACAGGTACGCACATACTTCATTAAATAAGCAGATTGCTGCATTGTTCCATGTTCATCTTCGCAACTCTCGATACAGTGAGCGAGTAGCCCCCCCATAGTTTTACTATTCCCTCGTGGGCAGTCTTCACCACATTTTTTGATCATTTCGATTAAGTCTTTCAGTTTTAGAGTGTTCATATCATTTACCTGCTTACGATTAGTGAGTGGATAGAATTTCATTTAGATCTGGTTGTACAAACTTACCCGCTTCATAAGAAACCAGCGCATCATGCAATGCATCAGCTACCTTCTCGCGGATTTCCGATTGGGAGATAGGTAGGAACCCCAGTATCGCGTCCCCCTCCCCACGAAACAGAATTCCTTTATGAGCTCGACCATTACAAGTCTCAACCGC